>DASRBN010000017.1 GCA_035653615.1 Ktedonobacteraceae bacterium
TAATTCTGACAGTGCTAGCGGTGAATGCATTGCAGAACGTGTTGGCGGCAATGAGCTGGGATTCGGGGGGTACGATGTGGCCGAATTCAACCCGCCGGGTCATCAGGAACAGGTTACGAATTGTGATATCAATAATGTAGCAATTGGTAGTCAAGCTCATAACTATATGGTTCTTGAGAATGGAGGCGCACAATTGCTTATCGATGTCGGGCCTATTTCAAATGGTACCGATTTCCCTTTTCGGTGGCACCAAAGTTCCTGATCTATACGCGGGAAGGGAACCCATTACATAATTCCTTTCGCTCACAAGAATCGGTCACTTTGTGATGAGCTTAATAGCTACTAAAGGTGGATACCATTCAAAGGAGCCGAATTTATTCAGTAATAGGTTCGGCTCCTTTGAAGAGCATCTGGAGGGTATCTAAAGAATATGTTGCTCACTTTGAGCCACTTTATCCAGCAGTGAAGAACAAGGAGGGTGCATTTAGGAATTGGATCACTTGATATGTCACAATCTCTTTGCGTCAAGCATCCTCTACTTTAGAAAGCAATTTGTAAAGGAAACATTCGAGATTGGTTCTTCTAACTGGAAATGGGGAAAATAAGATGTAGTACACTCAATAGCAGCATCTTACTTTTCCATTTCTCTGCCTGGGTTCCAAGCCCGGCAACTTCATCTCTTTTTCAGAGAAACTTTATTGATCAGGGAGGAACAAATGATACGCTTCCATCGTGAAAGGGTAGCTGGCCTGGCGGCTCTGCTGGGGGGAGCATTGCAAACAGCAATACTCGTTTCTCAGGTAAGTTGGTTGAGTGTGATACTCACAAGTACGACCCATTATCATGTCACCTGGGACTGGAACATCCCCCGAGAATACCATTGGATTTCAGTAAGCCCGTGGCTTTTTTTTCTCATTGCCTTGCTTTGTCTGAACTGGAACTTTGCCCCGCAACTCCGCTGGGATCGCTGGCAGAGTACCATCGGCATCGTTTTCATCATCATGGCTATTGTTGTGCCAGAGATTGTACTATCGTTTGTCAACAATTGCGTTCCTGATTTACCCTGTAATCCAGGAATCGGTTGGCTGCCTCCCTTCCTCAGCAGTATCAGTGTGGTTGGAGGAATACTGCTGGGTAGCTATCTGCTGTTGATGTGGAAAGCTCTGGTCAAGGCTGCGTTTCCCAGGTTCTGGACGTTCGCCTTTCTGGTTCTGGGTGTCCTGGCATTCTATAACTGTCGCGTTGCTATAGAAGTTGGCGAATGGGTTCCTGGCTATTTTAAGGTAGATCTGACCACGATGATTCTGGGAATCATCTGGGCGACTGCCTGGTCTTTCCTCGGTTTTGTGCTTTGTGTCAAAACATTTCGCAAGGGCAAGCCAGAAATGGTTGATTAGCTCGTTGCTTTTTTGATCTTACTCTCTGTTTCGATTGGGAGCGGCTGGCCATCACTACCTTTATAGAACGGACACCAGCCGCTCGTGTCTTGTGAAAGTGTGGGGCTAAGGCAACATTGTTGCGCTGTTGGCAGGCGCACGCTGTTCGCGCATGAGCCAGACGTAGCTATCTTCGAGGGTTGGCTCGATGGGGACGGCTCCGGCGCGCGGCGAGAGGTCGCCTACGACGCGGTACTGCACGCCGGTTCCCAGGTGCATGGTGGCGACAACCGTGAAGTTGCCTTCGGGTTTGGCGCCTTCCGTCGTAATCATCCATACCTTGCCCTGTGCTTCGCGCAGCAGGTCGAAGGTAGTACCCTGGAAGATGACGCGGCCCTGTTTCATGATGGCAAGGTTGCGACTCGTCTGCGCGATATCCTCCACGATGTGCGTGGAGAGCAGGACGGTGCGGTCTCCAGCCAGTTCGGAGAGCAGATTGCGGAAACGGATGCGCTCCTCCGGGTCGAGGCCTGCCGTCGGTTCGTCGACGATCAGCAGTTGCGGGTCGTTGAGCAGGGCCTGGGCAATGCCGATGCGTCGCTTCATGCCGCCCGAAAAGGTCTTCAGCTTGCGATGCGCCACGTCCGCAAGCGAAACCGTCTCAAGCAGGTAGGCAATGCGCTGCTGGCGCGTTTTGCGGTCATCCATGCCCTTGAGGATGGCGATATAGTCGAGGAACTCCCGCGCGCTCAAATCCGGGTAGACGCCCAGGTCCTGCGGCAGGTAGCCCAGCACGCGCTTGATGGCCGTGCGTCCCTGTTCGCTGTTGCCGTCGAACGGGCCGACGCGCAGACTGCCGCTCGTCGGGCGCAGGATACCGGCCAGAATGCGCATCAGCGTGGTCTTGCCCGCGCCATTTGGCCCCAGTAGCCCGAACATGCCGCTCGGAATCGTCAGATCCAGATCGTTCAGCGC
>DASRBN010000018.1 GCA_035653615.1 Ktedonobacteraceae bacterium
ATGGTGATGCCCGGCGATCACATCGACATGACGGTGGAGTTGATCCAGCCAGTGGCGATGGAAGAGGGCGTCAAGTTTGCCATTCGTGAGGGTGGTCGAACCGTGGGCGCTGGCATCTGCACCAGGGTCGAGAGCTAAGCAGAGCGTTTGGAATTTGTAGGTGTACCACACGCGTTTTATTAAACGGGGTACACCTATACATTTCAAGTGGAAAGGCGGAAAAGGATGGCGAGTAAAGGTAAAGAGAATCGCATCGTTGCCACATTAGCCTGCACCGTTTGCAAGCAGCGTAACTATGCGACCTCGAAGAATAAGAAGAATAATCCTGAGCGTCTTGAACTCAGGAAGTTTTGTCCTACCTGCCGTGTGCATACTGCCCACCGCGAAACCAAGTGATAGTAGTGTGATAGTATAAAAATACGGTCACTACTGATCGAGAAAGGTCGAACGTGGCAAATAAAATGGCTGACAAAAAGAAAAACGCTAGCCAGGGAGGAACAGTTCCCGCATCAGCGCGCAGCACAGAGAAAGAACAGAGCAAAGATACCAGAGCCGTAGCTCGTGAACGTGAAGACAAGGAACAGAGTAAAAGCTCCAGGGCAGCGGCCCGCGAAGAGCGCAAAGTGCGGGAAACGAAAACCGTGCGCAGTGCAAGTCCGAGCAAGCAGTCACCGGCCTCAACACGTTTTCGCAATAATCGTATTGTGCGTTTTGTACGTGAGGCTTACTACGAGCTACGCTATAAGGTCACCTGGCCTACTTTTGAAGAGGCCAGGAATATGACGTTTGTGGTAATTGTGCTGTCTGCCGCGGTCGGGCTTCTCCTGGGCTTAGCGGACCTGGGGCTTTTTCAACTCTTCAAGTTGATTACTGGCGGCTAGTCTTTCAATTCCAAACGGTAGGGACAGCGGCTGCTCCCTGTCCGCCTCAGGCTACAGGGAATGACGAGGGAAAATATCGTGGTTACTGAACATACCAATGAAGCCGGGCAGACGACGCCGGAGAGGGCAGAGCAGAAGCCTGACGCCAGCGCGGGTGAGCCTAAGTGGTACGCCATCCATACCTACTCGGGGTATGAGAATAAGGTGAAGAGCCACCTCGAAGCGCGCATCGCGTCGATGGATATGCGCAACAAAATCTTCCGCGTCATTGTGCCAATGGAGGAAGAGGTGGAGATCAAGCAGGGCCAGCGGCGAACTGTGCAGCGCAAGGTCTTCCCCGGCTATGTGCTGGTAGAGATGATCATGAGCGACGAAGCCTGGTATGTCGTGCGTAACACACCCGGTGTCACGAGTTTCGTTGGTTCTGGCACGCGCCCGGTCCCGCTTCAAGAGCATGAGATCAAGTCCATTCTGAAGCAGGTGACGAAGGAGACGGAGAAACCCAAGGCGAAGATCAGTTTCGCTAAAGGCCAGAGCGTGCGTGTCATTGATGGACCATTCACCGAATTTATTGGCACGGTCAGTGATATAAACATGGACCGCAATAAGGTGACTGTGCTGGTTTCGTTTTTTGGTCGTGAAACTCCGGTCGTTCTGGATTTTCTGCAGGTTGAGAAAATCTAAACCGGTGAGAATATCTGGCGGAAGCTGGGTGAGGGTGAATTAAACAGGAGTGTGAAACAGTATGGCAAAACGTGTGAAAGCTGTAGTGAAGCTACAGATTCCGGCGGGAAAGGCCAATCCAGCGCCCCCCATCGGTACCGCGCTTGGTCCCCAGGGCGTCAACATCATGGCGTTCTGCAAGGAGTACAACGAGCGTACCGCCGGGCAGGTAGGCATGATTATTCCTGCCGAAATTACAATTTATGAAGATCGCTCATTTACATTTATTACCAAGACACCACCGGTGACCGATCTGTTAAAGAAGGCGGTCGGTGTCGAAAAAGGGTCTGCCACCCCCAATAAAGCAAAAGTTGGTACGATTAATCGCACGCAATTGCGCGAGATCGCTGAATTGAAGATGAAAGACCTCAATGTAATCGACATTGAGGGCGCCGAGCGCATGATTGAAGGAACGGCGCGCAGTATGGGCATTACGGTTGAGTAAGTAGGAACGCATTTATCGGAAATGCCTTCTCATTTCATCTATCAATTTGTTCGAGATACGTTAGAAACAAAAAAATAAGCATGCCCGAGAGTCACTGCGGTTATGCTGCCACAAGGAGGGCTAATAAAGAGTATGGCAAAGCACGGAAAAAAGTACCGCGAGGTAGAGAAGCTCGTTGATAGGGAGAAACTCTACCAACCTGAAGAAGCTGTTTCACTGCTCAAGCGCATAAACTATGTAAAGTTTGATCCGACCGTCGAGGTTCACATGAAGCTCGGCGTCGATCCGCGTCACGCGGACCAGATGGTGCGTGGCACGGCAATGTTACCTGCCGGTACCGGAAAAGATGTGAAGGTCCTGGTCTTCGCGCAGGGCGAGAAAGCCGCCGAGGCGGAAGCTGCCGGCGCGGATTTTGTAGGCCTGGATGACCTGATCAAGCGGATTGAAGAAGACTGGTTCGGTTTTGATGTGGCGATTGCGACCCCCGACGTGATGGGCAAGGTTGGTCGCCTCGGTAAGAAGCTCGGCCCGCGCGGTTTGATGCCCAGCCCAAAAGCCGGTACCATCACATTTGATATCGCCAGGACGGTGCGCGATGTAAAAGCTGGCCGCGTAGAATTTCGCGTCGATAAGACGGCCCTGCTGCATATCCCTGCTGGCAAGCTCTCGTTCAGCGAGGATGCGCTGATGGCGAACCTGGCATCGGTTGTGGACGCGGTTGTACGCGCCAGGCCGACCGGGGCCAAGGGAACCTACGTCAAAAGCGTAGTATTATCATCGACAATGTCGCCCAGCGTCCGGCTGGATGTTCCGGCGGCGCTCGCTTTGAAACCATCCTGATAAAAAAATAATACAATAAACGGGGAATATCCCAGGCACTCGTAACCGGAGACAGCAAGTATGCCACAGGCATGTAAATAGCGCTCTTGCGCTGGCTTGCCGAGGGAACGTATAAAGTAAAAAGTTCGGTATGATGATGGACAGAACAGGCTAACGCGCCGCTGTTCGCCCTGAATCGCAATACCGGATTAACAACATACGATCTTCATGCAGCCTCCGGTTCAAATCGAAGGCTGCATTTGTTTGTATAGAAGATTTAGCCATCTTGCAGGAAAGGAGGAAGAAGGGTAGATGCCTACACAGGCGAAAGCAGAGAAGATTGATGAATTGGCCGAAAAATTGAGCCGTGCGGCAGTGGCAATACTGGTGCAGACCCAGGGCCTGAACGTCAAGGACATGAATGACCTGCGCAGTAAAATGCGCGCTGCGAAAATCGAATTCCAGATTGCCAAGAATACGCTCCTGCGAATTGCTACCGAGCGCAACAATATGGTCAATGTGGACAAGAGTATCTTTAACGGTCAAACTGCCGTGGCTTTTGGCTATGATGACGAGGTAGCGGCGGCTAAAGCGGTAGCAGACTACATCCGCGGCTCCAGAATAGCACAACTCAAATCGGCTATTCTTGGCGGACGCACATTGACGGCCGAGCAGGTCGAAAACCTGGCCAGGATGCCGGGTGGGAAAAATAACGCGAAGGCCCAGGTCGTCGGGGTCATTCAAGGCCCTATGGCCACAGCGTATAGTCTATTCAGCGCGCCACTGCGCGATTTGTGTTATGTAATTCAGGCACGTGCCGATCAGCTGAATGCAGGCGAAACGGCCCAGGCCGAGTAATTCAAGTAGTCAAGCGTTTGAACGCAGATCCCCAGGCAGCAATCGGATAAGAAAAAAAGCGCGAGCCTGGGATGCTAACAAAACAAAAGGAGAAGCAAAAACATGTCTGTCGATAACATTATTGCCGAAATTGAGCAGTTGAACGTTCTCGAACTGGTCCAACTGACCAAAACGTTACAAGAAAAGTGGGGCGTCAGCGCCGCGCCTGTAGCCGCCGCTGCTGCCGCGCCCGTGGCCGCCGCCGAAGCCGCGCCTGCCGCAGCTCCGGTTGAAGAAAAGACCGAATTCGACGCCATCCTCACAGATGTCGGTCCGAACAAAATCAACGTCATTAAAGTTGTGCGCGAATTGACCGGCCTGGGCCTGAAAGAGGCGAAGGCTGTCGTCGACGAAGCGCCCAAGGCCATCAAAGAGGGCGTCTCCAAGGAAGAGGCCGAGAAGATCGCCCAGAAGATGGAAGAGGTCGGCGCAAAGGTCACTATCAAGTAGTTTGAAATGGGGGCGCGAATCAATTGCGCTCCCATCCTTTGCATGTTATAATGCGTGCATACTTACGTCTGGTTGAAGTCAGGATATCTCCCGCAAGAGATATCCGTCTATGCTATGTGCGCATGTACACAGGAGGTCTTGAAGAAACGTGTCGTTAACGACTGAAGAAAAGGCGGAAATCATCACGAATTCCCGCGTTCACGAATCTGATACAGGTTCACCCGAGGTGCAAGTGTCGATCCTGACCCGGCGCATCAATCAGTTGACCGAACACCTCAAAGTTCACAAACATGACCTGCATTCGCGCCGCGGTCTGATGATGATGGTTGGCCAGCGTCGCAGGCTTCTGGCTTATCTAAGCAGGAAAAGCCCGGAACGCTATCGCGCGCTCATCGCAAAACTTGGATTGCGCCACTAGATTGAAGTCGTGTTGGGAGCGGTCGGGGCGAGGCGTTCTGGCAAACGTCGCATTTTTAGCCGGCCGCCACGCAGGTTCTGCGGTTCATTTTCTCCCACCGCATGAACATATGCATTGTGTTGAAGAGCAATAGAATTAAACGACCAGGACAACAAAGGTAAGAGCTATTCCCCCCTCGTGGGCGAGTACGAGAGGCCGCCCCTAGAGTCTATTCACCAGGTGAAGCCACAAGGGTTTGAAGAGTGCAAAAGGCAGAGCAGAATAGAGAAGAAAAAAATAGTACAAGACCCCTACAAGGATTGTAAGAGGAAACAAACGAGCAGGGGCAGTTAGTTGTTAAGTAAAGGCCCCCTTTTGAATGGGCGCGGAAACCCAAACCCTACAAGACCTCAAGAGAGGCCGCAGTGTAATGTACGGGGGCAGTAGAAGTCCGGAGGAATTATGATTCACCGTCAAGAAGCCGTCATCGGTGGCCGCGTCATGAGCATTGAGACCGGCCGCGTGGCGGAGCAAGCAAACGGAGCTGTTTTAGTACGCTATGGCGATACGGTTATCCTGGCCACAGCTGTTGGCAGCAACGAGCCTCGCGAAGGCATCGATTTTTTCCCATTAACTGTTGATGTAGAAGAGCGTATGTATGCCGCCGGAAAAATCCCCGGCGGGTTTATCAAACGAGAAGGGCGTGCCTCAGAACATGCCATTCTCGCCTGCCGCCTCGCAGACCGCCCTCTGCGCCCCTTGTTCCCCAAGGGTTATCGCAATGATGTGCAGATCGTAATTACCGTACTTTCTGCGGATCAAGAGAACGACCCCGATATTATGGGCATTGTTGGCGCGTCGGCGGCTCTCAGTGTATCGGATATCCCTTTCGCCGGGCCCGTGGGTGCCGTGCGCGTCGGCTATATCGATGACCACCTGGTAATCAATCCGCTGGAATCCCAGATGGAGCAGTCACGGCTAGACCTGGCGATTGCCGGTACGGCAGACGCGGTCATGATGGTCGAGGCCGGCGCCAAAGAGCTGCCTGAGGACCTGATGCTGGAAGCGGTACGCTTTGGCCAGGAGGCGCTGCAAGATATTATCAAGATGCAGGAGAAGTTGATGCAGGCGGTCAATGTCGCCAAGCGTCCATTTGAGGCTCCCCCAGTTGATGAAGCCTTGCAGGTAAAGGTGGCCGAGTTTGTACGCCCGCGTTTTGATGAAGCGGTCAACAACGCGAACAAAACGGCACGTTCCGCGGCACTCAACATCGTGCAGGACGAGTTGATCGCCACCCTGGGCGCCGAGTATCCTGATCGCTTGAAGGATATTATCGCTTTCTACGAAAAGGAACTGAAGGCCTACGTTCGCAATAATATTCTGGATCATGGCGTTCGCCCTGATGGGCGCGACCTGAAGACTATTCGTCCGATCAGTTGTGA
Source organism: Ktedonobacteraceae bacterium (assembly GCA_035653615.1). Lineage (NCBI taxonomy): Bacteria > Bacillati > Chloroflexota > Ktedonobacteria > Ktedonobacterales > Ktedonobacteraceae > Ktedonobacteraceae bacterium. Next base: position 6,055 of record DASRBN010000018.1, read on the forward strand.
AGTCGGGTTGCTGCCGCGCACGCACGGTTCGGCGATTTTCACACGCGGGCAGACGCAGGTCTTGAGCGTGGTAACGCTCGGCTCCCCAGGTGAAGAACAGGTGCTGGATGGCCTGGGCCTCGGCGAGAGCAAGCGCTTTATGCACCACTATAACTTCCCGCCGTTCTCAACCGGCGAAACCAAGCCTCTACGCGGGCCGGGCCGCCGCGAAATCGGGCATGGCGCTCTGGCGGAACGGGCCATCGCGGCTGTCATTCCCTCGCAGGAAGAATTCCCTTACACCATTCGCGCGGTCTCCGATGTACTATCTTCCAACGGTTCGACCTCGATGGGTTCAGTCTGCGGCACGACGCTGGCGCTGATGGATGCGGGCGTGCCTATTCACGCTCCGGTCGCCGGTGTCGCCATGGGTCTGATTACCGGCGAGGGCGAGCGCAATGGCAAATGGGCCGTGCTGACCGATATCCAGGGTATCGAGGATGCCCTGGGCGATATGGACTTCAAGGTAGCCGGTACCGCGGACGGCGTCACGGCCCTGCAGATGGACATCAAGGTCAAGGGGATCACCTACGAGATTATGGCGAAGGCTCTGGAGCAGGCGCGCGAAGGCCGCATGTACATCATGGAGAAGATGCTCGATACCATCGATGCTCCCCGTGAGGAACTCTCGGAGTTCGCGCCGCGCATCCAGACAATCAAGATCAATCCCGATAAGATTGGCGCTGTCATTGGACCGGGCGGAAAAATGATCCGCAAGATTCAAGAAGAGAGCGGAGCGAAGATCGATATCGAGGATGATGGCTCGGTCAATATCTCGGCTAATTCGGGTGAGGCGATGCAGCAGGCTATGGATGCCGTGCGCGCTTTGACCGAAGAGGTTGAGGTCGGTCGCATCTATACCGGCACAGTTCGCCGCCTGGTGGATTTCGGCGCTTTCGTGGAGATTCTGCCGGGCAAAGAAGGTCTGGTGCGCACCTCGCAGCTGGCTGACTACCAGGTGATGAGGCCGGAGGATGTTGTTTCGGTGGGCGATGAGATCACCGTCATGGTGATCGAAGTTGATCCGCAAGGACGCATCAATCTGTCTCGCCGCGCCGCTCTAAGCGGTGAGATGCCCACTGCTTCCGAAATGGAGAGTGATCGCGGCCCGAGTCGCGGCCCGAGTCGCGGCGGTATGGGACGGCCTGGCGGTGGCAGCTATGGCGGCGGACGCCCTCGTGAAGGGTCGGCCCCCAGCCGTAGTAGTTACGGAGACCGCGGTGGCTACAATGACCGCGGCGGCAGTGGCGGTGGCTATAATGATCGCGGCGGGCGCAGCGGAGGCGGCTACGGAGATCGCGGCAATAGCGGCTACGGTGGACAGCGTCGACCGATGGGCCCTGGCACCACCGGACCTAATCGTGGCCCCGGCGGTCCGCGCCGCGAAGGCGGCTTTGGTCAGCGTCCTCCTGAGCGCCGCTGGTAGAGCCTGCCAGTATTACCGTTTTTCACGGTAAAATATGGAAAATACATGTAGGGGCGCAAAGTTTTGCGTCCCTCATCACTTTTGAAAAGACCTGTCATTCTGAGCAAGCGAAGAATCTCTCGCGGGCGCAAAGTTTTGCGTCCCTCATCACTTTTGAAAAGAGGCATCTATGTCGTCAGAGGAAATTCTGAAGGAGATCGCGGCGGAGGTCTCGACTTGTGCCAATTGCGATCTCTGCAAAGCCCGTACCAGGGCGGTACCCGGTGAGGGCAATCCCCACGCGAAAATCATGTTCATCGGCGAAGGCCCCGGTTATCAGGAAGACAAGCAAGGGCGCCCATTTGTCGGCCCCGCCGGTCAATTCCTGGACGAGCTACTCAAGAGTATTGATTTGAAGCGCCAGGACGTTTTTATCACCAACGTGGTAAAGTGCCGCCCGCCCGAAAATCGCGACCCCCATCCACAAGAGATTGAAGCCTGCAGCGATTATCTTACCCGGCAGATCGCCGCCATCAAACCGCAGGTGATCGTCACGCTTGGCCGTCATTCGATGGCGCGATTCTTCGGCAGTGAGAAGATCAGCGCTATTCACGGGCGCGCGCGCAAGGTCGATGGACAACTGGTCATCGCCATGTATCACCCGGCCGCCGGCCTGCACCAGGCCAGCCTGAAGGATACCATCCGCGCCGATTTTAAGAAAATCCCCACCATCATCGCCGAAGCCGAACGTTTAGAGGCCGAAGGCAAGATGAGGGCTGAACCTCCTAAGCCCAAAGAGGAACCACCGCAGCAGCTATCGCTGTTTTGAAGAAGAGAGGGATTGATCATGGCGAACTTACGGCTCTGCTGTAAGTTCGTCATGATCAATCCCTCTCTTCTTCAAAACAATTATTGAGTAACAGGCGCCCCCGCGAACTCTTTGACTAGAGCATTGAACTTGATGGCCTGCTCATCCTGGAGCTGCTCGCTCGCATTGTCGAATACGCGCGTTTCGATGCGCGGATTGACACGTTTGAAAGCCGCGCTTGCCTCGGACGCGGGCGATATATCCTCGCGTCCCCAGATCGCCATGACCGGCATCTGTAAACGCGCCAGCGGTTCGTAAACATCCATGTGCAGGTTGCCGCTCAAGAGCGAGGCCGCCGGGAAACGGCTATTGGATTGATGCGCGCTGCTGTAGACGTATTCTACCAGTTCATCGGTAATCAAGCCCGGGTTGTGATAGCCCTGGCGATCAAAATAGCCCTCGATTGCTCGCCGCGAGGTCAGGATGTTATAAAGGGACTGGCCGATAACCGGTGTGCGCAAGGCATACTTCAAAATGCCTGGCAGCAACCCTGGCAGGCTCTCCTCTAGTAACGATGTTGGCGGCGATACAAGTACGAGCCGCTCGAAAAGCTGCGGGCGGCGATACGCATTGGCGATAACGTAGGCGCAGGTCAGGCTGTGAGCAACAACCACGGTTGGGCGAGCAATGACCTCGCGCAGGAAATCGCCGATCAGGTCGGTAAAGGTCTCCGCGGTATAGTCAATCGATGGGCGGTCAGAGAGACCGAAGCCCAGCAGGTCGAGTACGTAGACGCGGTATTGCTCGGAGAGCGCGTCGACATTCTTGCGCCATTCAAAAGAGGACGCGCCAGGACCAAAACCATGAATAAGCAAAAGCGGCTTTGCCTCGCGGTTCCCCCTGACCTGATAAAATACGTCTCCATATTTCCATGGATAGCGCCGCTCCTCGCCTTTCAACGCTGTATCGAGTTCGCCTGCCTGTGACTCGGTAATTCTATTGAACACGGACAATACACCAAGGGTTCCTCCAACCACCAGCCCGGCGGTCAGCAACTTGCCTGTAACTTTCACTTTCTTTCTCCTAGCAGTAAGTTTTGTGTACGTAACGAAATAAGCAGCAACATCAGATTCTTCGCTGCGCTCAGAATGACATGCCCAGATCATGTCATTCTGAGCGCAGCGAAGAATCTCAAACCTCAACCCGGAATCTGTATAAGGCTTCCCCTACCATCATACGTAGGCCGTCAAATGGCGCTTAATGTAGAATGCCTTTTGTAATTTTCTCCAGGCGAGGAGATTACCCTTACCTTGCTGCACTTCCCCAGCAGTAGTATCTGAAAACCGCCTCGTAATATACCATGTGTCCCCAGGAAAATGCAAACACCGGTACCGGTTGGCAGCATCTTAACTTCTATAATTGACATATCCTTCAGGAAAAGTTTAACCAGGATTTAACAAGGCTTAACATATCCATAAAGCATAGTTAATCAGCCCATGATACGTTATGAGTGCGAAGGTAACAGGCGGTTAAATTCCCAGTTGCCACCAATATAAAGCAAGTAGATAGGTCTATTAGGAGGACCCATGACCAAACAATGGCGCATTTCACTTCTGTTAGGAGTGGCAATCGCAATCAGCATTATTATTGCAGCCTGTGGCGGCTCCGCTACCGGCAGCGGCGGCTCTACGCCCACCACAGGTTCGGGTAACTCGAGTAATTGCGTACAGGGAAGCATTACTGCTGCCGGGTCGACAGCGTTGATGCCGTTGGTACAGGCTGTGGCACAGAAATATGAAGCGCAATGCTCTGGCGCGAATATCACTGTACAGGGTGGTGGTAGTAAGACAGGCCTGGGCGAAGTTGAGGCCGGGTCTATTCAGATCGGTGACTCCGATGTCTTTGCCGCCTCGACTCAGAGCGACCTCGTTGATCACCAGGTAGCGGTTGTAACCTTTGTGCTGGACGTTAACCCGGACGTCACAGGCGTCACCAGCCTGACAAGCGCGCAGATTTTAAGCATCTATACAGGCAAAATATCGAACTGGAACCAGGTAGGTGGTCCCAATCTGCCCATCGTCGTCGTGAGCCGCCCGGTAACTTCGGGCACGCGCGCGACTTTCAAACAATACATCCTCAATGGTACCGCTGAGAGTCCCGCCAAAGCGACCAACCTGACCGCCGATAGCTCCCAGCTCGTCTTGCAGACGGTCGAACAGACCAGTGGCGCGATTGGCTACACCACGCTGGGTGATTCCGACAACCAGGGTTCAAAGATTGTCATTCTCAACATTGATGGCAATGCTCCCACGCCAGCCAATGTTGAGAACAATACCTACAAGTTCTGGAACATCGAGCACATGTATACCAAAGGCCAGCCGTCAGGACTTGCTGCCTCGTTCCTTACCTATATGACCGGTCCCGATGCTCAGGCCGCGGCAAGCGATCTGAAGTTCCTGCTTCTTAATCAGATGTCCTCGTCGGCCATCCAGGCTCACCAGCCCTCGTCCTAGGATGATTGGTAAAGTACGCCTGGAAACAAGTAGGGGCGAGGGTGGTGGTGGATATGCCTCGCCGCGGCCCGCTCCCGCCCCTACCGAACGCGCTGGCAAACGTAGCAGGAAAGGGAATAGATGTGCAAACACAATTGGAGTTGCAGAATGTACGAAGAGGCCATCTCTATGACCGCATCGCTCGAACCGTTTTCTTACTCTGTGCTATTCTGCTGGTTATAGTTATCGCCGGGATCTTCTTTTTTGTTGGCCAGAATGCGTTGCATCTCTTTTTTGAGCCGGGCGGAGCAACTTTCCCGGGCTTCTTTGGTGGTACCACCTGGGACCCGACCGGCGTAACCAGTGATAGTGGCATCCCTCAATATGGCGCATCAGGGCTGATCATAGGCTCGATCGTGATTACGTTCTTCTCGGTATTGATTGCTACCCCACTTGCGATTGGTGTCGCGCTCTTTTTCGTCGAGGTCAGTCCAGGATGGGCCATTAGATTCTTCCAACCTCTGCTGGAAATCTTCGTCGGCGTTCCTTCGGTGGTGATCGGTTTCCTTGGCCTCGTTGTGCTGGTGCCATTTATGACGAAGCTCGTCGCGCCCATAACCGGCAACAGCCCTGTCGGTGGTTTTGGATGGGCGGCGGCAATCATCGTGCTGGTCGTCATGATTGTACCCACGATTGCCAGTATCTCGATAGATGCTTTGCGCGCGGTACCTATGAGCGTGCGCGAGGCCAGCCTGGCGCTTGGTTCCACGCGCTGGCAAATGATGTCTAGAGCGGTGCTGCCGGCCGCGTTGCCTGCGCTGGCAACAGCAGTCGTATTCGGCATGGCCAGAGCAATCGGAGAGACGCTGGCAGTGGCAATGGTGCTGGGCGGTAGTGATATCCTGCCCTCGCACTTCGGCCTCGATACGTTCTTCCAGCCCAATACGAATATTACCCAGGCCATCCTGAACGAGTTCCCGGAAACGTATGGCGTTTCGCGCGATGCTTACTGGATGCTGGCTTTCGTCTTGCTGGTCATCTCTTTCCTTTTTATCTGCATCAGCCGCTACTTCGCCTCGAGGAGGGTTTATAGATGAGTACGCAGGTGGAACCAATCACCGCTGGGGAGCGGGCGTCGAATGCAGCGATGTCGCGCCTGCTACGCCGCCTGCATACCGGCAACAATATAGCGGTCGGCGTCATCTGGGCTGTGGCAATGCTGGTTGCGCTCATCTTCGTTGCCATCATCGTCGATCTCGTGATCCAGGGGTTTACAGCCAGATTGGGCAATACAGCCGTGCTGCTGAATCCAGATTTTTGGGGCGGGACTGAGTTTGGTATTGCCAGTGAAGTCTTCAATACCTTCTACATCCTGATCCTGACGGAGATATTCCTGGTTCCCATTGCCCTGGGAGCGGCCATTTACCTGGTCGAATATGCCAACCAGGGACCACTGGTTGCCGTCATTCGTTTTGCCGCCGAAACGCTGGCCGGTGTGCCCACGATTGTACTCGGTCTCTTCGGCTTTATCCTGTTTTCCGCGCAGTTCCAGCTACATATCAGCCGCCTGGCCGGGGCATTGACACTGCTCTGTCTCAATTTCCCTATCGCGCTGCGCCTGTTTGAGCAAGGCCTGACCGCTGTGCCGCGCGATTTGCGCGAAGGCAGCCTGGCGATGGGAGCAAGTAAGTGGCGCATGATTCGTACCGTTGTATTGCCATCCGCTTTGCCCGGCATTGTCACCGGAATCATTCTCTCGGCAGGCCGCATTATCGGTGAGACCGCGGCTATCGTCTTCACGATGGGCGAGACGAATCCTTTCAGCGGCGTCTTCACCCTGAACCCGCTCATCGCCAGCGATACACTGACAGTGCATATCTGGTACTTGAAGACCCAGGATATCCCGCCAGGGGTAACTGCCGCGGAGGCCAGCGCAATCGCGGCAGGATCCGCTGCTGTGCTTGTTGTGATCCTGTTAGTCATTAACATTGGTGCTCGGAGTATTGGCCGCGCCATTGAGCGCAGAATAACGGCTGCCTAGATCTGAAGCGAGGTTTTTACTATCATGAATGTTTCTACTGATGCCCAGGGAAACAGCAATATGATGCTTCCCGAAGGGGCCAATATCTTCTCTCGTAAAGTAGCGCGTAGCGGACACATTTCCTACGAGGGCCGGCCATACTTCATTAGTAAGGCACTCGCCGGTCGTTATATTCGCCTCGTGGTGCTGGCCGATCGTCTCATCGTCGACGCCTCTATCCCTTTGCATAAAGAGTATCCTTTAGCATAGGCTCGCATGAGAGGGAATTTCTCATTCAGGTACATTGAAGGTTATAATAAAGGTGGCCTCCCGCTAAGGGTTATCAGGAGGAAGAATGGATACTCGTATAAACAGATCGTCTCAATCAAAGCCGCTCGATGCAAATGCGGAAGATCAAAACGGGCCGGATACCAGCGTCATCGCGGAAACATCGCGCGAAGTGATGGGGCATTTTGATCCCACCAGGCATCTCAACCTCTCGGCTCCCAAAAAAATAGATGTGCAGCGCCTCGATTTCTGGTATGGCGCTAAGCAAGCCCTCTTTCAGGTCAGCATTCCTATACGCGAAAAGCAGGTCACGGCCTTGATCGGCCCTTCTGGCTGCGGCAAATCGACCTTTTTACGCACGCTCAACCGCATGAACGACCTGATCCCTGGTACACGTACCCAGGGCGCGGCAACTTTTGGCGGTCTCAATATCTATGGCAAATCAATCGATGTGGTTGCGTTACGCCAGCGCATCGGCATGGTCTTCCAGCGCCCCAATCCCTTTCCCAAGTCGATCTTCGAGAATGTGGCCTATGGCTTGCGCGTGCAGGGCAGACCAAATAAAGAGATCAAAGAGACGGTGGAAGAAAGCTTACGCGGTGCCGCCCTGTGGGATGAGGTCAAGGATCGCCTCAACACCTCGGCGCTCGGATTGTCGGGCGGGCAGCAGCAGCGCCTGTGCATTGCGCGCGCCCTGGCCGTACACCCTGAAGTGCTGCTGATGGATGAACCGGCTTCCGCGCTCGATCCCATCGCCACCCTGAAAATCGAAGAACTGATTACCGCACTGGCGAAGGATTACACCATCGTCATCGTCACGCATAACATGCAGCAGGCCGCGCGTGTCTCGCAATTCACCGGTTTCTTTCTTTCAGGCAAGATGATCGAATATGCTACCACTGTTGACCTCTTCGAGCATCCCAAACACAAAGAGACGGAAGATTATGTCAGCGGGCGATTCGGTTGATTAAGGAGAGACTATTGTGGCCCGTAAAATTCTCGTCGTAGATGACGAGCCTGTGCTCGTCGAAACGATTGCTTATAACCTCGAACAGGCCGGCTACACCGTCATAACGGTAGCCGACGGCGCCAGCGCATTAGAGGCCGCGCGGCGTGAAAAGCCTGATCTCATCATACTCGATTTGATGCTGCCCGAAATGGATGGCTTAGAGGTGTGCCGCCAGCTGCGCCGCGAGGGGAATACAGCCACTACGCCGATTATGATACTGACTGCCAAAAGCGAGGAGATCGATAAAGTTGTCGGCCTCGAAGTAGGGGCCGATGACTACGTGACAAAGCCCTTTGGCCGCCGCGAGTTGCTCGCACGCGTCCGCGCCTTGCTGCGTCGTACCGATTATGCCATCCCAGGTGAAGAGCGAGGAGCAAAAGAGATTTCCGGGGAAGTACCGCGTCCTGATCGCGAACTGGTCGCCGGTCCCCTGCGTATTGACCTCGCCGGCAGGCGCGTCTATTGCCGCGGCCAGGTCTTAGAATTGCAGCCCAAGCAGTTCGAATTGCTCACCTACCTCGTGCGCAACCGCGGCACCGTGCTGACGCGCGACCAGCTGTTGCACAACGTGTGGGGCTACGATTATGCGGGCGACACCCGCACCGTCGATGTGCATGTGCGCTGGCTGCGCGAGAAGCTCGAAGAAGACCCCGCCAACCCCCGCCTCATACAAACCGTGCGCGGCGTCGGCTATTGCTTCCGCTGGTAGCCGCCTTTCCCCTTGTGTGATACCATAGGAAGTAATCATAGATCATCTTGCTTTCTTCTAGAAGGAGCCAGTTTTGCAGCATTCAACCCAACAGGCACATCTTACCTTAGCACCTGACGCCCCCATTGACCTGCACATGCACACCAACTACAGCGATGGACGCTGGCCCGCCGAACAACTGATTGATTACCTGGTTGCCGAGGGGTTTGCCCTGGTAGCCGTGACCGACCATGATCGCGTCGACACAGTCGCCGGCATTCAGCAATTAGCCGCCCAGAAAGGATTGCCCGTGCTGGCCGGCGTCGAAATGAGTACGCAGTGGCACGACAAAATGGGCCATGTCCTTTGCTATGGCTTTGACCCGGCGCATAATTTCTTAAGCGACATCACCGAGAAGATTGTGCGACTGCAATTGGAGAATACCCTGCAGGTGCATGAGGAACTGCGCCGCAAAGGATACGAATTTCCGCGCCAGGCAGAGGTGCTGGCCGAAAATGGCGGCGAGCTGCGCCGCCCCGCCGATAATGGCCGCCTGCTGCGTCAACATGGCTATGCGCCAGACTGGCAAACCGCCTTACGCATGATTCGCGAGGCCGGCTTCCGTTCCATCCTGGCCGATATGGCCGAAACCGTCGACGCCGCCCATCGCAGTGGCGCCGTTTGCCTGATTGCCCATCCAGGTCGCAAGGAATCCAGCTTCACCTTCTACGATATCCCCCTGCTGGATCAGCTACGTGCCGAAGTTCCTCTCGATGGCATCGAAGTTTACCATCCCTACCACACGCCCGACATCATTGAAATGTACCTGGAATACGTGCGCAAGCACGATCTCCTGCTCAGCACAGGTTCCGACTCGCATGGCATCCCTGGGCGTATGCCGAATAAGCATCGTGCTGAGATCAGCCGCAAACTGCTGGAGCGCCTCGATGTCCATATAGAGCCTTAACGGGGATGATTCAAAGGGTGGTTTTATATATAGTAGAAAAGTATTCGCAGTAACCCTTTTCCAACCTTCTATTCTCATTTTAATTGTATCACCCTTGTCAAGTACCTCGCAACGTCCCTTTGGACGGTGTTTTTTGGCCGCGCCTTCTGTATACTTTGACACATAATCCGTAACTGGAAACCTGGGCATCCTGGTGATTTTGGACGACCGCATCGCGGAATACGCCGTCCTGTAGGGGCAGCGGCTTGTCCGTGTCCTCCTCGGGTTTTCTCGCCAGAATTCGCTGATTATCTTGTCAAATTCTATAAACATCGCCCGGTGTATATCAGAAGGGACAACAGACATGAAAAAACGCCCGCAGCATTTTCAGGAGCAACCTGTTCCTGAAAATGACTCAGAACGTCAAACACCTGCAATCATGCCACCAGAGCAGACGAAAAAAGGCCTGCTGCGTGCCTTTACCTCCTTACGCCATCGCAACTTTCGCCTCTACTGGTTTGGCCAGATGTTCTCGCTCATGGGCACCTCCATGCAAATGATCGGGCAGGCCTGGCTCGTGCTGCAGCTCACCCATAGTGCCTGGCAACTCGGCGTGGTTGGGGCGCTGGAAGCGTTCCCAATCCTGTTCTTCTCCCTTTTTGCCGGCGTCTTTGCCGACCGCTGGCCCAAACGACGCGTCATGTTGGCGACCCAAACGGCGGCTATGATCCAGGCTTTTGTGCTCTGGCTCCTGATCGTCACCGGTACCATTCAGATCTGGCATCTCTATATTCTGGCGCTGTTACTGGGATGCTCAAGTAGTCTTGGCAGGCCCGCAAGCCGCGCATTCGTCGTCGAAATGGTCGGGCGCGAAGACCTGCCCAACGCCTTTGCCCTCTATTTCTCGCTCTCCACCCTGGCGCGCATTGTCGGTCCTGGCCTTGGTGGCATCGTCATCGCCGCCGGTGGAATCTCCATCCTCTTTCTGCTGAACGCCCTCAGCTTTCTGGCCGTCATTATCGGCCTGGTCTTGATCAAGAGCTCCGAACTGTATACGCAGGCACCACGTGGCACGAATACGAGCGAGCGACAGAATACCTGGCACAACCTGGGCGAAGGCCTCGTCTATGTCTGGCGAGCCCCGGCAGTGCTATTGCTCATCCTCGTCGCCGGCCTCGTCTTGCTCTTCGGCTCCAACTTCAACGTCGTACTCCCCCTCTTCGCCACAAACATCCTGCATGTCGGAGCCACCGGCTTTGGCTTCCTCTCTGCCGCCACCGGTCTTGGCTCCCTGCTTTCAGCCCTCTGGCTCGCCTGGGGCAATCGCAGACCAACCATCCGTGGCGTCTTGACCGGCGCTTTGACCTTCGCAATCCTGGAGGCACTTTTCGCCCTCTCACCCCTCTATCCCTTATCGCTGCTGCTCATCGCCGGCGTCGGCTTCATGGAGAACGCCTTTGCCGCTCAGTCTCTGACTGCTCTGCAAACCGTTACTCCCAATCACTTAAGTGGGCGTGTCATGAGCGTGCAGGTACTCTCTTTCGACGGCAGTCTTCCACTGGGATATCTCCTCATGGGCTGGCTATCTGGTCTCTACGGACCCTCCATTGCACTGCTCATTGGGGCGCTTCTCTGCCTTGTGGTCACAGGAATCGGTTGGGTGTGGCGCAAACCGGCGGAGAAGAACTTTGCGAAATCGCCAGACTTTAGCTAATTGAGGCCTGGTCATAAATGCTCAGGCCTCTTTCGGGTTGGTGGACGCCTGCTCAAAGGCATGGTTTTTTCTCTTCCGCCGCGTCCTGGTTCACAGGTACCAGTTTCCCCCGCTCACACCCGGAATGTACCAGTCGGTGGTCGTCAATCCCTGCGGGTAATGGATAGTTTCTTTTACCAGCCCTCCTGGGTTGGCAAAGTCCGTTACCGGTTTTCCCTGCTCGGCCAGCAGCATGCTGTCGTGCCAGATCGGGCCGGCTCCATCCACGCCCGTAACGTTGATCATCGGCGAGTTGTCGTTGTTGCCCGCCCAGACGCCCAGCACGAAATCGGTCGTGTAGCCCACCGTCCAGTTGTCGTCGAAGTTCTGCGAGGTCCCCGTCTTCACCGCCGCCGGGCGTATTATCCCTGGATTGCCCTGGTAACACTGCAACTGCGTATTGCTGTACAGGTACAGCGCGCTGCATTTGCCGAATTCGAATGTGCGCGAGGCGTTATCGCTCAGCACGCTGGTCATCATATAGGCCACCTGCTTGCTGATGACCCGTGTGCCCTGCGCTGCGAACTGGTAGATCAGGTGGCCCTGCACATCCACAACCGTGTTGATGGCGTGCGGCGGAATGCGCACTCCCCCGTTGGCGAATACCCCGTAAGCAGCCGTCTCGTCCAGCAGGTGAACGCCCAGCGTCCCCAGCACCATCGTATAGTTCGGCGTCCCCGTATAGCCGGTAATACCCATCGCCTCTGCTGTATGCAGCGCATTATCAACACCGACTTTCGTTAAAACCTTCACTGCCGGAATATTGAACGAGTTTTGCAGCGCGTAGCGATAGGTGATCAGGCCGTGATACGTCTGGTCGTAGTTGCTGGGCGAATAGGGTGGCAGGCCGCAGCACATCTGGATGGTGAATGGCCCGTCCATCACCGGCATACCCGGGCTTAGCCCCTGCTCATATGCCGTCGCATAGATGAATGGTTTGAAGGATGACCCCGGCTGCCGGTAGCCCTGCGTTGCCACGTCGAAGGCCCCATATTGCGGGTTGTTGGGGTCGATGTTGCCCAGCAGCGTGCGTATCGCCCCATTGTGGAAGTCGATCAGCACCACCGCGGCATCTGACATATGATGCGCCTGTGCCAGTTCGGCGATGTGTTTTTGCGCGATCTTCAGAATCTGGTTTTGCAATGGCAGATCAAGAGTTGTGGAAACGACCAGTCCCGCGCGCGCCAGGTCACCGGGTTTGACATTCAGCGTGGTTGCCAGTTCGTTTACCGCATAAGCCGCGAAATGCGGCGCCAGGTTATTATGTATGATGCCGCGGTGCAGGAAATGCGGTGAGCTGGCCTCGGTAAGCGCCAGGCGTTCCTGCAACGACGTAATGTAGCCTTGCGCCCGCATTAAGTCCAGCACCTGGTGAATGCGAGCCGCGGCAGACTGGGGATACAAAAAGGGATCGCGCGCGACCGGCGAACTGGGAATACCTGCCAGCATCGCCGCCTGCGCTATGTCAAGCTGGGAGGCCGCGCTTCGCGTAGGCGTATCTTGCAGGTCAAAATAGGTAAAAGCGGCCGCGTCGGCGCCATAGGCCTGCTCGCCATAATAGGTCGTGTTGAGGTACATCGACATGATTTGCTGCTTGCTATAGTAGCGCGTCACCTGCGGCGCCAGGATGATCTCTTGCAGCTTGCGCAGGATGGTATCCTGGTTGCCCACAATATTGTTTTTAATCAATTGCTGCGTGATCGTGCTGCCACCGGAGACGATGTGACCATGCGAGAGATCGGCGATGGCGGCGCGCACGATGCCCGTGATATCGATGCCGGGGTCTGACCAGAAATTCTGATCTTCCGTCGCTACCTCTGCGTTAATCAGGTTCTGCGAAATTTGCGACAGCGGAACGGTCGTCTGCAGTCCCTGATCGACCATCTGGTAGATCATCGTGCCATGCTCGTCGTACATTTTCAGGCTATCTTTGGGCAAGATATCTTCCAGGGTGGTAACCTGCTGCGAGTAGCGCTGCTGCGTCGCTTCAACCGCCGCGGTCAGACCGACCATCAGCCCCGTAACCAGCACCATGATGAGCAGCGCGATAAAGGCCATCGGCAGCATCGTGTACTGCGTGCCCATGCGCTCAACAACGGCATATTGTTCCGCGGAACGACGCAGGTGCCTGCGTTTGATATAGCGGCGCGTGCGCCAGCCGGTGGGAGCCGTTTTGCGATGAGGAACGGGATAATACACGCCCCTGGCAGGTTTTTCAGGCAGCGCATTGAGCCGTTGAGCTGCCGCGGCGCGGCTGGTCACGGGTAACGTAGCCGGTTTCGGGGCATCCTTCACTGTGAGCGAGCGATCTTCTTCTGGCATAGGACCTTCTTTCAGTCACCCCCAGGACATCGAATAAAGGTGTAATGGTCTCATCTCTCCAACCTGTAGGGACAGTGCCTGGTGCCTGTCCTGGCGTCCGGGTGTGGACAGGCACCAGGCACTGTCCCTACAGGTCGAGGGGACGCTTGCGAGTGCCACAATTCCCCTGTCAGGACGAATGGTATCTGCTATTGAAACGAATCAGGAGGCAAACAGGTAGCAAGTGCCCCTATAGGTATAATAGCGCGTTAAATAAGCACTGCAATTGGGAGATTACCACCATCCCGCGTTCGCAGATGATGGCGTATTACCCGCAGGAGGTGGGAAAGCGAAGGTGTAGTCGCCCGGACAATAGGGGCCGGGTACCGGGCCGGATGGAGCAGGCGTAGGCTCAGGATTGGGGCCGGGAGTCCCGGATGCCGTAGGCGTCGGGGATGCAGAGGATGAGGAAAAGTTGGGGACGGTGCCCGGCAGGAACCAGTCCGTCGTTTGCACTCCATCGGGATAGGTAACAGTGGCGCGAACCAGCCCGCCGGGATTGGTAAAGTTGCGTATCGGATGGCCCTTTTCGGCCAGCAGCATCGCATCGTGCCAGATGGGAGCCGCGCCCTGCACGCCGGTAACATCGTACATGGCAGAGTTGTCGTCATTGCCTGCCCACACGCCCATGACGAAATCGGTTGTATAGCCAACGGTCCAGTTATCGCGGAAATTCTGCGTCGTACCTGTTTTGGCGGCTGCCGGTCGCACGACGCCGCGATTGCCCTCGTAGCAATCTTGCTGCGAATTGGAGTAGAGCTGCAGCACATTGCAATCGTAAAATTCGGGGAGCCGGTCGTTGTTATCGCTCAGCACGCTGGTCATCATATAGGCCAGCTGCGGGCTGATGACCTGTTTGCCGGGCGTGAACTGGTGCTGGAAGAGAACCTTGCCGGTGCTGCCGGAGACGATTTTATTGATGGCATAGTAGGGAACGCGCACGCCACCATTGGCAAAGACTCCCATGGCCGAAGTATGATCGATGAGGCGTATGCCAAGGCCGCCCAGCACAAGCGAATAGCCAGGCGTGCCCTCATAGCTGGTGATCCCCATCTTGTAGGCCGTCTGCATAGCGTTATTGATGCCCACGTGTTGCAACACTTTCACGGCGGGCACATTGAGAGAGTTTTGCAAGGCGCAGCGCAGGGTCATATGCCCATGAAAGTGCAGGTCGTAGTTGGAGGGCGAAAAAGTTGGTGGATTAGAATCGGGTACCGGAATCGTGATCGGCGCGTCGTCGATGGCCTGCGCCGGGGAAGCGCCCTGGGCAAAGGCGGTCACATACACATATGGCTTGAAAGATGAACCCGGCTGGCGGTAGGCCGTCGCGACATCGAACTGCCCATCAATGGATGTGTTGTTGTAGTCGATACTACCAAGCAGCGAGATGATGGCCCCGGTATGAAAATCAATCAGCACCTCGGCGGCATTCGTCACATGATGCGTATCGCGCAATTCTGCGATATGCTGCTGCATAATCTTCTGTATCTTGTCCTGCAAACCGATGTCGAGCGTGGTATAGACCCGCATACCGGAGCGTGAGAGGTCGCTGCGTTTGAGGTGAAACATCTGCTCGAGTTGTTCCAGCACAAATTCTGTGAAGTGCGGCGCGCGGTCTTGCAAGGCGGCGGCTGTTTTGAAGAAATGCGGGCCTTGCTCCTCGATGATCGCGCTCTGCGCCTGGAGACGGGTGATGTATCCCTGGCTCACCATCAGATTCAGCACCGTTTCAAAACGCTGCGTAGCGGTCGAGAAATTCAGGGCCGGGTCATATTCCGACGGATTACTGGGAAGCCCGGCCAGCATGGCGGATTGGGCTAAATCCAGTTGCTGCGCGGCTGTTCGACCCGGTGAATCCTGCAAACCGAAGTAGACGGTGGCCGCGGCATCGATTCCATACGCCTGGTGCCCGTAATAGATGCTGTTCAGGTACATTTCCAGGATGTCGCGTTTGGAATACATGCTGTTGAGCTGCGGTGCCAGGATAACTTCCTGCAACTTGCGTATATAGGTTGGATCGTTGCCCACAACCAGGTTTTTGATCAACTGCTGCGTAATCGTGCTGCCACCCTCGACGACCCGCCCATTTTCCAGGTTGGTAATGGCGGCACGAATAATGCCTGCGAGGTCAACGCCCGAATTGATCCAGAAATCCTTATCTTCCGTGGCGACGGTAGCGTTGATTATATAAGGAGAAACCTGGGCGAGCTTGACGGTTGTATGAATGCCATTATCGGCCAGCTGGCCAATCAGTATGCCTTTGCTATCGAAGATTTTGAGGTTATCGAGAGGCAGGAGATCGCGTAATGTGAACAGGTTCTTGCCGTAGGTCTGCTGTGTCGAATTGTAGAAACGATAACTGACATAGGCGCCCGTGCCGCCCAGCGAAAGCAGGACGACCAGCAATGCCAGAATGCTGCTGGCGATAGTCGTCCAGAGACGGCGACGCGAATGGCGCTCATGCGTCCGTGCCGCACGCATATGCTTGCGCGAGAGATGGCGCAGCATTATTTTATGGTGTCGCCGCCGGCGCCTCAAATCTTTAGCGAGCGTGAGGTGCGGGTGATGCGCAGTCCTGCTTGCTCCAATCGCCCGGCCATGGAGCGGATTCGGCATCAGCGGCTCCATAGGCTCGATATTGGCCAGGGATGATGTACTGCTGGAGTTGCTTTCCAATGGCGCTTGTACCCCTTGGGATGCTGCCGGAACAAGATCAGGCTCTGTCCCATTTCCATTAGCTAAAGGCTGGGTCGCCAGGTGGAAAATGTCCCTGAGCGGCTGCGTTTTGAAATGGAAGATGCCTGCTAGCGGCTGGGTTTTATGGGATGTTACTCCTGCCGGCGAGGATTCAGGATTCACAGTTGGTTCCGGTTCTCCGCTCTCCTCTATCTCCCCTGGCTTACTATTTCCGGCGGATTGGCGTCTTGTCACTCGTACATTGCGCATATGCCTGCGCGCGAGATAGCGAAGTACTCGTTGCTGCTGTGGTGTCAGTTCGATTGTTTGCTCGCCCTCTTCTTCGGGAAGTGGCGTGACCGGGTCAAGTTGCGAGGGAACAATGCTTTGCGCATCTATAGCCTGGAGAGGAGCAATAGCGCCTGTATCAGAGGTTGAGGATACAACCGTGCCAGCATTTCCACCGGAAGCCTCTATACCGTTGGACTCGGCCATCGTTTCGCCAGTATCGCCGGGGAGTTCTGCTGCCATGCCCGTATCCTCGCGTTTCTTATTAGCATTATATAGAATGCCTGGGTTTTATAAGACCTGGATAGCGATAAGTGCCGCTTTCCTTTCGCTGCTCCTGATAGAGTAGACGTTATGGATGGGGCAATTTGTTGCATCCAATCGCATACTTATTGCTTACCTCTCTGTATCTCAAGAACTGGAAAGTTTCCAGATATCTCTCACCAGGAACTGTTGGAAATCAAATATTTGCTCCCGTAGGCGGCGATTGACTAACATTTCAGGTCTGGGATCCACATAGTAAACGCCATCTAATTTATTTAACGCAACTGTATAACCGAGGAAATGATTGGTCTTGAATGTAGTATTAACTCCAAAAATACTATTTCCTCTCAAAGCTCGTTGAACGTCATGCAGGAATATTGCTACAACAGGTATATCTCTTCCAATAAATTTGGTTAGCAGATACTTATCGAGGAATATTTTGTCCAGCCGGTCTTTGCTTGTGGTTTTTATTGATCCCACGATTTCTGAATGGCTAATATAATCTGCATCGACTGTCAGAATAGCTTTATTTCGGGAAAAGACGACATCTAACTCATAGGACATATAATAGCCGGCATTATCTGGAATGGGGATGTTAATGGTTCGTGGTTGACACTCAAGCCCAACTTGCTGGATGATCAGGCCTATCAATCTCTCAAATAACTGGCCGATACGCTTCCTCGATTGGTTCGGATTGTGGAATGAGTCACCAATGCTGCCGATAGATTGTTGGATAGTGTAGACTATCTTGCTGATATTATTTGATTTGATGTACTCACTACAACCAGATTTCTCTAGGACGGCCTCCTGGTATTTTTTGAGGTCGAGCAGAAAATCAATAAACGTTTCAAATGTATGATGAAAAACGTCAACGCTTTCGATGAATAAGTCTGTATTAAGTGGGCGGGTTATCTTATGATCATGGGTTTCATCATACTGGTAAAAAAAGTAATTGTGGTGGGTGGGAGAGACTATGCGTGTTAGATTAGCCCTTTCAAGGAAAACTAGAAAGGCTTCGCATAATATCATATAATCGGTCAGATTTTTGAATGCTAGCCTATCCTGGACACTCACCTGTAGATCATTTAAAGTGTAGTCGGTCATCGAATGGACTTCCTTCGTTCAGCATTTTCCTGATCGTACCGAATCCACTTTTCGATGGGCCAGTTTTCTACCAACTCAATTCTTTCTGCTGCCCATCGACAGTACTCAGGTGAAATATCACAGCCTTTCCAGCATCTATTGAGTTGCTCGGATACCACGGCTGTAGTTCCAGAGCCTAAAAAGGGGTCGATTACGAGGTCTCCAGAGTTAGACGAGGCAAGTACTATTTTTCTGAGAAGTTCCTCTGGTTTTTGTGTCGGATGAGGCGTTTTTTCATGCATGCCATTGCATGTGGTTGGAATTTCGATCACGTCTCGAGGTTTTGCTCCTTGCGGATGTGGAGACCACAGCTTGTCTTTAGCTCCATTGCCGTTCCCATATTGGCTCGTTTCGGCCTGCGGATGCTCGGGGTATTTTAGGGTATGTTGCCCATATGGAATACGCACATCATCGATATTGAAGGTGAACACCTTGCTTTTTCTGAAGTGAAGGATACTTTCATGCGAACGGCCCCAATCGGAACCAAGGTTAGCCTTATTCTTATAATGCCAGATCAGCCATTTACAACCCTGAAAATAACGTGAAGCTGGTAGGCGAAGATCGGCCAGAATTTCAGAGAATCCACAAACATAGAGCGTACCTGTTGGTTTCAAGATACGCGCTGCCTGCTCTATCCATTGTAGTGACCAGCTTACATATTTTTCCTGAGACTCGAAGCTATCCCATTCAGCTTTTTTGATATTATATGGAGGATCAGCAAATATCAGGTCTACAGATTCACTTTTAAAAGACTTAAGCCAGATGATAGAATCGCCGCACCATATCTCCCCATGTGGGTGCTGATAATAGACTTCTGGATTGCTTGCTATAAATTGATGTCCCTCTGTTTGTGTAAAGGAGCCTTGTAGCACGGGTTCACCAAAGAAGGTTGGAATCTGTATGTTTCTGGCATAAATAGCTGATGGTTCGTGAAGTTCCTTCTTATCGATTAGCCCAGGCTGTCCTGTTCCCTTTTTTTTATTCATCATTCACCTGCAAAAATTTATCAAGTGTTAACCGGTACCAGCGCCGCTTCGATCAAAGCCGGCAGAATTTCGTTGGTCAAAGCCTGAATCTGGTACAGGCTCTCGACCCAGGGAATATCCTGGTGATCGCGGGTACCCTGAATTTCAGCAAATTGTAACACACTTTCATCAACAAGACTGCGAAAATACAGGAAGGCGCGCACTGCATCGGCAACCGGCACGCGAGAATTACGCGTAATAGAGCCATACTCAATGCCAAGCTGCACAGCATTGGAACGCAATTCGTCACTCGAGGTAGTATTCGTAAGCGCGTGTAACAACAGGTCGAGGACACGCCGTCCCAGAACTCGATATCCCTCGCGAGCCGCGTCGTCGAAATGCGAGTACCACGGGAAGGTATTGAGTGTCCCACCCGTGAAGGCAAAGCGCACGCGGCCAAGAATAGATTGTACCAGCAACTGCGCGGCTGGGTTGGGTTTGCGCTCAACCTCGTGTTGCAGGCGCGCTTCGATATCGGAACGCCGGAAACGTCGATGCCCTCCATTGGTACGCCGCGATGGCAATTCGTTGCGATCAGCCCATAGCCGTACCGTTGCCGGGTGCATACCCAGCATCTCGGCTGCCTGGCGCAGGCTCAACCACTCGTCCTCGGTCTGCGATGATGACATCAGATGATAGCCCTCCTCTAGAATGCGGCTTCCTTCTTCTATTTGGGCTACGCATTTTCTACTCATGTGGCGTCGATCCGGTTGCTTCATTCTATGAGATTCGCTTCATACCGTCAAGGGGCGACTACAAGGGCCTCATTCTCGTGATCGCCCTCTTAACAATCAAGCAGAGGGAATGTCTTTCCGCGAAAGAGGCAAAGTAAAGCTGAATGTGGAACCTGCCCCCAATTTGCTCTCGACCTGCATCGCCCCCCCATGGCGTTTAATGATCTGGTCGGAAATGTAGAGGCCTATTCCCAGACCCGATGACTCTTTATTCGCCAGGCCATGCACCTGGTAGAACCGTTCGAAAACCTTTTCCAGGTGTTCCTCATCAATGCCCAGGCCGAAGTCTTGCACGCTCACCGTCGCATATTCTTGATCGGTAAAGATGCGTACAATCACCCGGTCGGCATAGGGAGAATATTTGATAGCATTGTTCAGCAGATTGATGAGTACCTGCCCGATCCGATCCTTATCTCCATATACCTGCGCGCTTTCTATGCCTTCAACAATAAGCTGGTGTGCCGGTGTGGTTGCTTGCAGGTGTTCGACCGTTTCTCGAACAACCATACCAAGGTCGAAAAGAGTATCGCGAAAGTTGAGCTTGCCCGTCTGTATCCTGGAAATATCCAGCATGTCATTCACCAGGTCAATGAGCTTATTAAGTTGCCCATCCATAATGGTGAGGTAGTAGAGCGCCTGTCCATCTCCTGCTTTCCTGAAGCGATTCTGCAACATCTGCGTGTATCCCTTCAGGCTCGTAATGGGCGATTTGAGTTCGTGGCTGGCCATGCTGAAGAACTCGTCCTTGCGCGTGTCAAACACTTTCAAACGTTCCAGTTGTTCGCGCAACGCCAGTTCTACCTGTTTCTGTTCCGTGATATCAAAAATGATGCCGTCGAAATGCTTTGACCTGCTCTCGTCGTCATCATAGCAGCGCCCACTGGTATGTATCCAGCGCATCTGGCCATCTATTCCGGTAGTGCGGCAGTCCATATCGAAGAGCCCATTTTCCGCGATAGAACGCTCTATGGCCTGCTGTGCCACGGCGCGATCGTCGGGATGCAAGAGTTCATAAAAAATATCAATAGTGACTTCTGCATCCGGTGGCAAGCCGAAGTGCCTTTTGCACATAGTGTTCCATCCTAGCGACTTGAACGGCAGGTCGCAACACCATATGCCTAACCCTAGGGATTCGAGAATTTTGTCAAGATGTCGATGATGATGAGTACCACGAACTTCCTCTTTCTGCGGCCCTGAAAGATTCCCCTGGTGGGTGTTTGAGCGCGTGAAGGAGTAATTTTTGCTCTTACCGGCGCTTTCGAGAGAAAATGCGGGCGGATTCTCTATATGAAGAGAAACGACTTGTTGCTGTGCCATGGCTTCGAACATAGGGAGACTCTAACCTCTCTTTATTTATTAGTACTGGCATACCCGGTCGCTTGATATAGAGAAAGATGCCCGTTAAGCACGAAATATTTCCTGCGAGACGCATTGACCTTCGCTATATAGCGAAAAACATGGCTCAGAAGAGCAACATAAAATAAAGCGAACCTCGCGTGTTTGATCAATCGATGGGTAGGGGTTCCCAACGGCATCGTTCCCTGTCACAATTTATGCTTCCGGCATACATGCCAGAGATAAATTCTATGGAAATCGAAATACTTCTTCCATGAAGATTGTACCATGTTTCTTGTGGAATGTGTGCTGTTTTTGGGGCCAAAATAGGACTATTGGAAAAATTCG
The DNA here is from genome assembly GCA_035653615.1 of Ktedonobacteraceae bacterium. NCBI lineage: Bacteria > Bacillati > Chloroflexota > Ktedonobacteria > Ktedonobacterales > Ktedonobacteraceae > Ktedonobacteraceae bacterium. The sequence goes on from DASRBN010000018.1 coordinate 27,677, forward strand.
TATTTGTTCTATCTCTGCTTTTTAAGCAAAGCCGGATTCGGCGCTACGAACGGTCCCGCATCATAGAAATCATCATGATTCCAGAGTGCCTGGAACGTGGCAGCGGTCAGCGCGATGATAAGCCAGGTGAAAAGCGTCGCCAGAGACAGGGCTGCGCGACTATCCTTTAAGCGGAAAATGGCGACGAAGCCGCTTGCGATGGTCAGCAAAAACATGCTGAGTGTAAGGATAAATGCATTGATGGGTGAGCGTAGACTGAAGTAAGCGGCATTGAATACAACATAGTTCAGCCAGGAAGCGGCTTGTAGGACGAGAAAAGTATCGCGTCCAGAGGTCTTCTCCGGCCGGTTGAGGACGCGCAAATTGCCCCAGATAACCGCAATGTTGTTGATGGTCCAGGCAGGAGCAAACACCCAGGAAGGGGGAGCGAAAATGGACTGATTCAAGTCGTTGAAGTAAGATGGGTTACCGAAAAAATCTTCTCGTAAGCTTTTGCCCGAAGATCCCCTGATGGCGCTTACAAGGCCCGACAGGCCAAAAGTGATTGACTGGATTATGATGTAGAAGATAATACCATGATACCAGCGCCAATCTGACGCTGTCGTACTGGCTCTAGCAGGTTTGATACTTTCGGGTGCAGGCGTTGTAGCAAACATAATCATATCCTCTCCAGTACTGCTTCTCGTTGCTTTTGAATGGATTGGTTATCACGCAACAATCAGCGAAAACATACCTTTCTCTTATGATGATGTACTGGAGAGGTGATATGGGTAAATCGTCACAGCACGAAGTTACGGACGAAGCTGGTAATAATAGCCTGCACTTCGTCGAGGCGTCCCTGGAAAAAGTGATCCGCGCCCTCTACCGCGATCATACTTTTTGGCGCGGGCAGGCGCTCAAACCATTGCACGGCCAGGTCGTAGGGAGCCAGTTCGTCATTCGTTCCCTGGATAATGAGTTTGGGTTTATGGGAATTTTGCAGGTAGTCTCCATCAAACATGCGGGCTGGCACACCCAGGCCAATCATGGCCTGCACACGATCATCGACCGCAGCGACGCGCAGGCCAACATATGAGCCGAACGAAAAGCCTGCCAGCAAAACTGGCAAGCCCGGGTAGCGGCGGCTCAGAAATTCCAATGCGTACCGCACATCGTCCATCTCACCGCGCCCCTCGTCATAGGTGCCCGTGCTGTGCCCCACGCCGCGAAAATTGAAACGCAAGGCCGGCATTCCCAGCGCCTGTAGCGCCTGCGCGACTTTGAAGACAACTTTATTATGCATCGTTCCGCCGCCCAGTGGATGGGGATGGCACACCAGCGCCGTGTAGCGAGGTACAATTCCGTCTTCTTCTGGCTTGAGAATTCCTTCCAGGTAACCGGTAGGGGTCGGTATGTTTACATGCAATATCAGGCTAATGGCTCATCGTTCCTTTCGCGTTTCATTTCGAACACTGGCTTAATCTTCTTCTCATGTTCTATTGTACAACAACTCATGTGATTATGGCATCCTGATCTATAAAAGATTCTCCATCTCTACGCTTGATTGCCCTTGACAAGGAGCAGCCGCTTCACGATAATCCATGCTATACTTTTCTTATCTGATCGGAATGAAGATCATACACACTATGGCAGAAGAAGGCTCTAATATGGAAACGTATGGCACACATGTCTATCCTGGGCGGCTCTTCGTCGTCGAAGGAGTCGATGGCTCAGGGAAAAGCACGCAGATTGCCCTGCTCCGGCAATGGCTGATTAGCGAAGGCTACGCTGTTTTCTTCAGTGAATGGAATTCATCACCCCTGGTAAAAAAGACGACCAGCAAGGGGAAGAAAAAACAACTGCTCACACCCACCACTTTCAGCCTTATCCATGCCACAGATTTCGCGGACCGCACAGAACACGATATCATTCCGCCACTTAAGGCCGGAGCGATTGTGCTCGCCGATCGCTATATCTACACCGCATTCGCTCGCGACGTGGCCCGCAATGTGGACCGCCGCTGGGTGCGAGAATTGTACCGCTTTGCCGTGAAGCCCACCATGGCTTTTTACTACCGCGTGCCGCTAGAAGTTTCACTGAATCGTATCCTGACCGGGCGTACTGAACTCAAATATTACGAGGCGGGCATGGATCTGGGATTGAGCAGTGATCCGCAAGAGAGCTTCAAACTGTTCCAGGAACGTATTGTAAGCGAATACGAATCGATGATTGATGAGTTTGGTCTGACGGTGATGGATGCTACCTTGCCTATTCCTGAGCAGCAGCGCCGTATGCGCAAATTGATTCGTCCATATCTACAAGGTGTGCGTCGCATACGTTCGTCCGCCAAAGAATCGGCCTGGGCCGGTCTGGCGCGCGAGATGCGCCCCTCGCATGAGATTGTAGGGAGATAAGCTGCGTAAGAGCCTGCATTCATCCGGGGCATCGCAGAGAGGATAGCTATGACAAAACTCGCATTTTATGGCATTGATGCCATTCACCTGAAGGAACGTGAAGAGGTCTTACCCGGTCGCTTGATCGTTATTGAAGGAACCGATGGAGTAGGCCGCACAACACAATTACAACTACTGCGTCCCTGGCTTGAGAGCAGCGGCTACGCGGTCGTCGATACCGAAATGACGCGCTCAGTGCTCGCCGGGCCCGGTCTCAAACAGGCCAAAGAGGGGCATACGCTGGGCCCCATCACCCTCAATCTATTCTATGCTACCGATTTTGTCGATCGCTTCGAGAGCCAGATTCTGCCGGCCCTGCGCGCCGGTTTTATCGTGCTGACAGACCGCTACATTTATTCGCTGATAGCTCGCGCGCTTGTGCGGGGAGCCGACCCCCAATGGATTCGCTCCATTTATGGGCTGGCGTTGAAGCCTGACGTTATCTTTTATCTCAAAATAGGCATCGAAGATCTGATCCCGCGTGTATTGCAGCGCGGCGGCTTTGATTACTGGGAATCCGGCATGGATATGCGACTGGGCGCCGACCTGTTCGAAAGCTTCGTTAATTATCAGACGCGGCTGCTCGAACAATTCGATAGGATGTCAGAATCCTATGGTTTTCAGGTCATCGATGCCAGCCAGCCCATCGAAATGATTGCCGAGCAATTGAAACAGCGCGTACTGCCCCTGTTACCCCAGGGGTGAGCGTCAATTCCTGGTGATTCCCAGCATTCCCCAGGACGAGCGGATCCCACGCGGCCTCAGGAGCACGCGAGATTCTTCACTGCGCTCAGAATGACAGGCCCCGGACACAGCCGGTTGTGTCCGGGGCCTGTCATTCTGAGCGCAGGAGCCGAAGCCCTGAGCGCAGCGAACGGGGAAGAAATCTCGGTCCATCTTCTGGAAACTTATAGACAGGATAGCGATGTTTAGGATATAGTAAAGAGCAAATAAACCGGTGTTTCCAGAAATAACCCTTTCCCCGTAGAGAAAGGCAAGGCGACTATGACAACGAATGAAGGACTATCAGTAGTTACTCCTGCTGATTGGGTGCCAGGGCCCCGGCAAGGCTCCTGGACATACGATGATTATGCCGCGCTCCCCGATGATGGGCAGCGTTACGAAATTGTAAATGGCGTCCTGCTTATGACACCTGCGCCCACCCCAAATCATCAATCAATCTCAGGATGGTTGACTTACTACTTAATGATGCATATTCAGCTTGCCGGTCGCGGTCGTGTTTTCCCAGGCCCCGTAGATGTAGAATTAGGCCCAAAGGATGTGTTTGAGCCTGATGTCGTCGTCTTGCTCAATGCGCACCTGCATAAAGTGGGACCGAAGAGGATTATCGGCGCGCCCGACCTGGTGGTAGAGATTGCGTCTCCAGGCACTGCTACCCTGGATCGGATCAGCAAGTATGAAGTCTACGCCCGCTATGGCGTGCCTGAGTATTGGATTGTGAAGCCCACCGACCGCACCATTGAAGTAATGATATTAGAAAACGGGGAATACTATTCGGCCGGCATCTTCCGTGCAGAGCAGGTATTGCCGTCTCGAATCGTGCCCGAGTTACCGGTTTGTGTCGAGCAATTCTTCTTGTAGTCACTCCAAAAAGGAAACGAGGCCATGACCCGCACCTGATGGAGGTCATGGCCTCGTTTCCCTTCTTGATTTCGGATATTATGATTCCCGCGAGCGGAAAATCTTCACCCGGCGGTTGGGTTCCTTCCCACGGCTGCGCGAGATCAGGTTGTAGCGAGTCGCCATCTGGTGCTGCAATCTACGGATATAGGCATTGGCGGGAGCAAGTTCAGCCGTCGTCAGGCCCTTGTTGAGAACCTGGTGAATGGCGTCTTCCGTCTCTAACAGCGCCCGCATGGTTTGATCGTCGGAGACCGGAGAACTCCTCTCGTCGTCCGCTTCATCCCCGTCTTCCTCCGCCGAGGTATCGACGGGCAGGTCGAAGATGCGCGCCAGGGCATGCTGCATCTGGGCGACCGTATTGTTCTTCAGGATGATGATCATTTTGCGATCATCTTCCGCTTCCTGCAAGCGTTCCGGTTGGCGGCGATAATAGTTTTTCAGCGTGATAATCGCATCGGCATCAGCCTGGTTGTTGGTCACAATGATGGGTACGTGCAGCTGGCGCGCGGACTCCGCCAGGCGGTCGCGACTGACCCCAAACGGGTAGATGCGGAGCGTCTTCATGATCGGCAGGCGCTCCTCCGCCTCGTCAGGCGCGTAGATACCCTCCGAGAGCAACTGTGGTCGCTCCCGTTCAACTGCGACAAATCCGCCACCGTTCTGTCGCTGTACCTCACCAGGAGCAGTACCGGTAGGCGCCAGCGCCCTTACCTGTAGTTGTTGATTGCGATTGCTGCCACTGGTTTCACGCGCTCCCTGCTGGGGCATGCGCCGAACCGTATTTCCACCCCCATTGCCTCCCCAGGCAGGACTGTAAGGGCTGGAGCGATCAAAAGTGCTGGCGGAACCCGGCGAGCGCGCTATACCGCCGCCGAAGCCCTCGATACCCCAGGTTGGCACATCCATGCCGCCCGAAGTAATACGGCGGGCACTCACACGCCCCGTCTCCTCATCTCGCGTGCGCTCCTCGGCTACAATGGTCTGACCGCGCAGCATGCTGTCCACGGTATCCGCGACATCGCGATGGACGATCAGTTCCTGCCAGCTCTGTTGTTCGACGACCACATCGAAAGTCGGAGGCGCTTTACGCTCGAGGATACTCTTCTGCGTGTGGCGCCGCCGCGCCTCCTCGTCGCCCAGGGTGACGGTTTGTATGCCGCCCACCAGGTCCGAGAGGGTCGGGTTTACGAGCAGGTTGCCCAGCGAATTACCATGCGCGGTCGCGACCAGCTGCACGCCGCGTTCCGCGATAGTTCTGGCGGCCGCGGCCTCCAGCTCGGTACCAATTTCGTCTATAACAATGACCTGCGGCATATGGTTTTCCACTGCCTCGATCATCACAGCGTGCTGTTCCGCCGTGCGAGCCACCTGCATGCGGCGCGCTCGCCCGATGCCAGGATGCGGGATATCCCCATCACCGGCAATTTCATTGGATGTATCTACCACCACCACGCGCTTGTTGGCTTCGTCCGCCAGAACGCGGGCGATTTCACGCAGCAGAGTGGTTTTGCCCACACCAGGGCGACCGAGTATCAAGATGGATTGGCCTTGCTCGACAATATCACGAATGAGGGCGATACTGCCGAGTACCGCGCGACCAATACGGCAGGTCAGGCCGACTATTTTACCTTTTCGATTGCGTAATGCGCTGATACGATGCAGGGTGCGCTCGATACCGGCGCGGTTGTCGTCACCAAATTCACCGATACGCTCGACCACGTATTCGAGATCGGCGTAGGTCACTGGCTGAGTACTTAGGATCACCTCCCCTTCTGGGAACCGTCCCTCGGGCAAGCGCCCCAGGTCCATTACGATCTCTAGCAGTTCGCTTCGGTTGTCGAGCCGATTGACCGCGTCGTGGATCTCCGGTGGCAAAGCAACCAGCAGAGCTTCCAGATCGTCAGTGATCATTTGTTGCATAGGCAGTTCTATCACCTCATTGACTGGCGTGAATTGACTGTTCCCAGCCCTTTCACTCCGTAGGCCACTCGTTGCTCCATTGCGGGAACGGTGCGCGGGTTCATAGCCAGCATCGCTATGTGCCGCACGAGCAATGCCCTGGTCGAGACTTGCTCGAAGCCGCTGGAACGCAGAGCGGTTATAACGAAGGAGTCGTATTCCCGCACCTGGCAATAGATGGGGCGCGTGCTTCCTTCCAAAAGCCGGCGCATACCAAACCGGATGATGGGTTCAGCCAGCTCGGTATGTTCAGGATGTACGATAAGCGAGACCTGGTGCGGCCCCGGTCCTTGTCCCCGGCGGATACGCAGCCAGGCGCCTAATCGAACGCCAGCATCGTACACGTAGTTCTCATCGCCCCGCGAAAGAAACGATGGCAACGGACGCAGCGAGCCGACGTAAAGCTTCGCAAATTCTTCACTCTTCTCCAACATCTCCGCCATCTGTACCCGTTGCGGGGTTGTGGCCTTGTAAAGTTGGTGCAATCCCCACACGTGGTGGCGATTCCAGCGTCGTAGTGAAGGTGGGTTCCGTCTAATTGAACCCGCAGGTTGGTCACATGCCTCTGACGCGCCATCCGTAGCGGCAACACTTGTGGCCGCCCCCTCGGAAGCTTCTGTCTCCCCCTCACCGGAATCGCTCATTGGCAATTCCACTGTTGGGTCGAAGACATACGTCAATTGACGGGCGTAACGCTGAAAACCAGCTTTCTGGAAAAGCTCCATTTCTGGAATTTCATCGTCAACCTTTGCAAAAATACGGAGAATGCCATGCGTTGCTGCGATCTCCAGAATATAATCAAGCAGCGCCGTCAGCACTTCATCGCTGGGAATGCTGCTATTAACCATCGAAGCAAGATACGAGAGGTCCCATGTCATGCCGGATGGACGCTCTCGCACCTGGCCGAATCCTAAGATATGCCAGTGATTCTCACAGATCCATGTGCGTGAGGCCGGGTTGAGTGGGAAGATGTTTCTCAGGATAGGCGGCAGGAGAATACGATTTTCCTCCGGTTCGAGCCAACATACGAAGTTGGCAAACTCGTGCTGTTTGCTGCGAGCCCGGCGGTCAATGGCGTAGATGATTCCCGGCAGATCAACGTATAGTACCGGTCGTATCATCCAGTGCTCCCGCGTCCAGTTGGGGCAAAGTCCTCGTCAATGTCACCCCTTGACGCTCTGTACTATGCGGAGAAAGTAGTTATGGAAACGTGGGTCTCCCGAAACCTCCGGGTGAAATGCCGTACCGAGTATGGGTCCTTGACGGACGGCGACGATGGATCCATCGTCGAGCGTTGCCAGCACCTCTACCTCCGGGCCTACCTCCTCGATGACGGGGCCGCGGATGAAGAATGCGTGGAATGGCGCTTCTCCTAATACCGGCACAGAAAGATCAGTCTCGAAACTTTCCCGCTGGCTGCCAAACGCATTACGACGAACGCGAATATCCAGAGTGGCCAGCAAAGGCTGGCCTGCGAGTGCGTTTTCCGTCTCCCGCGCTAGTAAGATCAATCCTGCACAGGTTCCCCAAACGGGGAAGCCTTCCCGAATCCTTTGTCGTATCGGTTCCTGCAAACCGTACAACACCATCAACTTGCCAATCGTGGTACTTTCACCACCTGGTATTATTATACCATCTAATTCGTCCAAATGCACCGGTAGTCGAACAGCTTTTGCCTCAACTCCGAGTTCGGCGAGCATTTTCATATGGGCCTCAAAATCACCCTGCAATGCCAATACACCGATACGCACTGTTTTTGAGTTTGACGTTGTCATAGTATACCTGCCTTCGTAAAGGTTTTCTACATCATGCATCCCAGCCAGGAACCTGACTGGGATGCATGATGTAGAAAACCTTTACCGTTTCACCATCCGCGCCGTGCCATCAGTTCCTGCTCGGGCAGTTGATCCAGGTTAATACCTACCATCGGCTCACCCAGGTTTCTGGACACCTCGGCCAGGATTTCAGGGTCCTGGAAATGAGTCGTCGCGCGCACAATCGCCTTGGCGCGCGCTAGCGGATTGCCCGACTTAAAAATGCCTGAGCCAACAAAGATACCCTCGGCTCCCAAACGCATCATCAATGCGGCATCAGCCGGTGTCGCCACGCCGCCCGCGGAGAAGTTCACGACCGGCAGCTTGCCTTTTTCCGCGACCTCGCGCACCAGCTCGTATGGCGCGCCAAGATTCTTGGCCTCGGTCATCAACTCTTCTTCTGGCAGCATTTGCAGGCGGCGAATTCCGTCCATAATTGCTCGCATATGCCGCACTGCTTCGACGATGTTGCCCGTTCCGGCCTCGCCCTTGGTGCGAATCATAGCCGCTCCCTCGCCGATACGCCGCAGCGCCTCGCCAAGGTCGCGCGCCCCGCACACAAATGGAACGGGGAAGAGATGCTTATTGACATGGAAACGTTCATCCGCCGGGGTCAGCACCTCGGACTCATCGATGCAATCTACACCGATGGCCTGGAGAATTTCAGCCTCGACAAAATGCCCAATGCGGCACTTCGCCATCACCGGAATAGTAACCGCCTCTTTAATCTGAATAATGAGTTCGGGGTCGCTCATGCGCGCGACGCCACCGTGCGCGCGAATATCCGCCGGCACGCGCTCCAGTGCCATCACCGCGGATGCTCCGGCCTCTTCCGCGATACGCGCCTGGTCCGCGTTCACCACATCGCAGATCACTCCGCCCTTGAGCATCTCCGGGAAAGCGCGCTTGACATCTACTGTTCCTGTTTGTTTCTGCATAATCAATGGTCTCCTGGCTAATCAATTAGTGTATGAGTGTAACGTTTGTACTAGATTAGAAATATTGTATCATATCGGTTTGGGGGCCGCTACAGCCAAGTGAGGGTAAGAGTGCCAGCCATCAACGACCCTACCATCTGTTAATCTTCGTCAATCTCATAATGAGTTTTGATAAATAGTCCGGCAATCCGGCGATGAATCGGCCCTACGGCTCTCCCGTAGGGGCCGATTCATCGCGCCCAGCGCCGATTGATCGGCCCCGCGTCCCTTACCACGGTAGTTTATGAACAACCATTATCCCTCATATCCATATATACAAACATGCCTGGGTGGATATTACATTCCCTGTTTCGAAGATGGCGCTGCTTGCGGACGAGCTCCACGTAGTATACTTCTATGGGAGAGTATTGTTCTGATGATTCCCCAGGGGCTGGACAGAGATTCTTCGCTGCGCTCAGAATGACATGGCCCAGGATGAATGAGGGGGCAGAGATTCTTCGCTGCCCCCTCATTCATCCTGGGCCACCCCATCTGAACTGACGGGCTGCTGAGGAATCCCTGGAGTGCCGGTTGCTTGAGATATAGCAGGATATTTGCTAGTATAAGCAACAACAAAATCACGCAAAGAACGGACGGATCAGTAGCATGAGCGTATTTGAACAAATCCTGGCGCTCTTAGAAGAGCATCATATCCCCTACAGGCTCACGGAACACGAACCCGTGCGTACAAGCGAACAGGCAGCCAGGGTTCGCGGTGCGGAGCTCAAAACCGGGGCCAAAGCCATGATCGTGCGAGGCAAAGACAACTACTATCTGCTCGTTTTGCCCGCCGACAGGCAGATTGACTGGAAGCGCGTACGCGCCATATTGCATGTAAGCAACCTGAGATTTGCCACAGAGGAAGAGGCCGAGCGCGTCGCGCACGTCAAAATGGGCAGCGTCCCACCTTTCGGCAACATATTGGGGCTTCCGACTTACTTCGATGAAAGCCTTTTCGAGAACGATGTGGTAAACTTTAATCCTGGAAGTACCACACATTCGATTGCGATGAAAAGCGCCGATTTGCGCACATTAGTCTCGCCCATCATCGCCTCTTTCGTAAAGTAGGAGCGGAACACAAGTAAAGGGAAGCAATTTTATGCTAACTGCATCCCAGTTGAACCAGTTGCGCGAAGCCGCTGAAAAACGTACTGAAACGGTTGCTGAACTCGCTCAGCGCATCTGCGCAGTTCCAGCGCCTACCGGAAATGAAACGGAACGCGCGCAGTTCGTCGCCTCGCTCTGGCAAGAACGCGGCTACACGCCCGAAATTGATGCCATTGGCAACGTCTACGTGCGACGTGGAAGGCACGAGCAGCGACCGCTATTGATGCTACTGGCACACACTGATACCGTATTTCCGCAATCGACGCCTATTCTCGTCGAACGCCAGGGAGACATCTTGCGCGGTCCTGGCATCGGCGATAACAGCGTCAACGTCGCGTCCATGATTAGCGTGATAGATGTACTCGATGAGTTGGGAATAGAAACAGACGCCGATATCATCGCCGTTGCCGACGTGGGTGAAGAGGGCCTGGGAAATCTCCGTGGTGCGCGTGCGGCCGTCGAACGCTATCAAGAGAACCTGGGCGCGGTAATTGCCATCGACGGCGACCTTGGCAGCATCACTCATATCGCGGTTGGCTCGAAACGCTGGCGCATCACTGTACGCGGTCCCGGAGGACATTCGTATGGGTCGTTTGGCAAGCCCAGCGCCATTCATGGCCTGGCACGCATCATTGCTGCTATTGCCGATCTGCGAGTTCCGCAGGAGCCAAAGACGACCTACAACGTTGGTGTCATCGAAGGTGGCACCAGTGTCAATACCATCGCGGCTCATGCCGCCGCTCTACTTGATATGCGTTCAACCGATGTCGCTGCTCTGAACCGGCTTGCTGAGGAGGTACAAGCAATTGCCGAGGAGCGTGCCGGCCCGGGTTTGCAGGTTGAGATTGAGGTACTGGGCGAACGTCCTGCCGGCGAACTAAGTTCATCACACCCGCTGGTGCAACTGGCCGCTGGCGCTATCACCTGGATAGGGATGAAGCCGGTATACGAGGCATCCAGCACGGATGCCAATATCCCCATCAGTCTCAATATTCCGGCGGTCTGTATCGGCATCACGCAGGTCGAACGCGCGCATACACTCGAAGAATTCCTCGTCGTCTCGCCCATCGGAAGCGGACTCGCGCAACTCGCGCGCCTCTGCATTGAGGCGTGTTCATTGATTGCGCAAAAAGTGTAAAGGACATATCGATGCTCTCTACCCAGGAAACCTGGCAGCACCGCGAAATACTTGCCAACGGCATCCGCATGCATTATGTCACGCAGGGCGAAGGGCCGCTCGTCGTCTTATTGCATGGATTCCCTGAGTTCTGGTTCTGCTGGCATAATCAAATAGGTTTTCTCGCCGACCTTGGCTATACAGTCGTCGCCCCTGACCTGCGGGGCTACAACGATACCGACAAACCTCCCACGGGCTATGATGTGCCTACCCTGTTAAAAGATGTTGAGGGGCTTATCCGCGGTCTGGGATACGACAGGGCTATCATCGTCGGACACGATTGGGGCGGAGCGATTGCCTGGGTGTTCGCGATGCGCTGTCCACAGATGACTGAGCGCCTGGTCATCCTGAATGCTCCTCATCCCTGGGCCTTACAACGCGAACTGCGCACCTTGCAACAACTGCGGAAGAGCTGGTATGTCTTCTTTTTTCAAATTCCCTGGCTGCCTGAAAAGCTGCTCAGCTATAATCACGCCGCGCCGGTAGCAAGATTAATCTATTCATCCGCCGTTCAAAAATCGGCCTTTCCACCTTACGTATTGCACCGCTACCAGGACGCCATCAGCAAACCGGGCGCGATGACGGCAGCCATAAACTATTATCGCGCCACAGCCCGCAGGGGCGGCTACGGTTTTAGAGGCACCGGAGCCAGGTCAAAAGCTACTATTGATGTTCCCACCCTGCTTATCTGGGGCGAGCAAGACGTGGCGCTTGGTACCGGTCTAACGCGGGGACTCGAACAATGGGTGCCCAACCTTCAGATCCGCCGCATTCCCGACAGTGGACACTGGGTGCAGGAGGAGAAACCGGACGAGGTCAACGCCTTCATAGCAGAGTTCTTGCACAGTTGAAAAGATTAAAGCAAGTATTGGTAATCGTCCCCTAACCTCGTGGATATTTGTTGCATTTTGATTGACCTGAGAGGTATATAAAGAAAGAGGAAGATTCTGCCTTTAGCATACCTGCCAATACCAGGGAGGCAGAGTATACCCATCGATTTACAGAACCGACTACAGGCAAATCAAGATGAATAAAACTCTCTTTCGATATATCCGGCACGCTCGCGCTACACTCATCCTCACGATCATCTTTGGTCTGTTAGGGACTGGCGCGATCATCGTTCAAATGGCCTTGCTCAGCAAGGTTGTGAATAGCGTATTCTTACTCCATCAGGGGCTTACCCAGATCACATGGCTGCTCCTGCTCTTGTTAGCCTCGATTATTGTACGAGCAGGCCTGGTGTGGATACGCGAAATAACGGCTCAAAGGTGCGCTATTCGTGTCAAGTCCGAACTGCGCCGGCGCCTGTTCGCTCACCTGCTGCAATTAGGACCCGCTTACAGTAAGGGCGAATCAACGGGCGAGTTGGTAGCAACGATCAGCGAAGGTATTGAGCGCCTGGATGCCTACGTGAGCCGCTATTTGCCCCAACTCGCATTCAGCGTGCTGGTGCCGCTTTTGATCGTCATCTATATTTTCCCGCTCGATTGGGCCAGCGCGGTAATATTGCTGGTGACCGGGCCGGTTATTCCACTCCTCATGATGCTGGTGGGGAGCTATGCCGAGAAGCAGGTGCAGCGCCAGTGGCTCGCCTTAGCGCGCATGAGCGCCTACTTTCTGGATGCCGTGCAGGGCCTGCCCACCCTGAAGCTCTTTGGCAGCACTGAGGCGGCTCGCAAGCGCGTGGCCCTGTTAAGCGACGGCTTCCGCGAAAGAACGCTCAAAATGCTGCGCGTCGCATTCCTTTCAGGCATGGTGCTTGAATTTATGGCGGCCGTCGCCATTGGCCTGGTGGCAGTGGCCCTCGGAATACGCCTGCTCAATGGTGGCATCCCGTTCGAGACCGCGTTTCTGATACTGCTGCTGGCGCCGGAGTTCTACCACCCCTTACGCGAGCTTGGCGTGCATCGTCATGCCGGCATGGAGGGCAAGGCCGCGGCGGAACGCATCATTGCAATTTTGGAGACGCCCGTACCATATAGCAATGCAGGAGCCAGTGATGGAGTTTTACGCGATAATCGGGCGACGGGGGCCGATAAATCGGCCCGCCCATGTCATTCTGAGCGCAGCGAAGAATCCGTGCCTCGCCCTCGTAATCAACTCACCATCACATTTACCGGCGTAACCTATACCTATCCGGGCAGCGAGCATCCCGCCCTGGACAATGTTTCCTTGACGCTGCCCGCCGGAAGCTTCACGGCCCTTATCGGTCGCAGCGGAGCCGGTAAAAGCACGCTCGTCAACCTGTTGCTGCGTTTTATGGATCCCCAGCATGGTCATATCACGGTGAACGATATCCCCATCGCGGAACTACCCATCGAACTCTGGCGCGAATACGTGGCCCTGGTTCCCCAGCGGCCTTATCTTTTTTATGGCAACGTACTGACAAATATTCGATTGGCGCGACCGGATGCGAGCGACGAAGAGGTCGAACAGGCCGCGGAACTCGCGGGCGCGCTCGAATTCATTCGCCAGCTTCCGCAAGGCTTCGCGACCGAAATCGGCGAACGAGGAACGCGATTGAGCGCGGGCCAGGCGCAGCGCATCGCCATCGCCCGCGCTTTTCTCAAAGATGCGCCGCTGCTCATCCTTGATGAGCCAACCTCAAGCCTCGATACCAGGAGTGAGTTCCTGATCCGGCAAGCCCTCGAACGCCTGACACACGAGCGCACCGTGCTGGTAATTGCCCACCGCTACAATACGATTGCCCATGCCAACCAGGTCGCGGTATTAGAAAATGGAAAACTGGTCAAAGTTGGCGAGCCGGATGACTTGTTACAACCTGAGGGAATGTATGCCCAACCGGGAAGCTCTGGAAAGGCGGTGTTCCTGTGAAACTACTGTTTCGCCTGCTCTCATTCCTATCGGCATTTCGCTGGCAGGCAGCGTTTGCTATCCTGCTGGGCTGCGCGATGATCGCCAGCAATATGGCGCTGCTGGGCATGGCCGCGTACCTCATCGCCGCCGCGGCGCTCGCTCCTTTGCTGATCACGCTCACCATACCGATCTATATCGTGCGTTTCGCCAGTGTCTCGCGGGCCGGTTCGCGCTACCTGGAACGCCTGGTTTCACACAATGTGACGTTCCGTTTGCTGGCGGAACTGCGCGTCTGGGTCTACAGCCGCCTGGAGCCGCTGGCTCCCGCCTATTTGCAAGCATATCGCAGCGGCGATGTCCTTACGCGCCTCGTTTCGGATGTCGAGGAGCTACAAAACATTTACCTGCGCGTATTTTCGCCCATCATGGTTGCCATCGCCATCGGACTGCTTACCTTTGGCCTCTTCAGCCTCTTCAGTCCCGCTCTGGCCTGGACGGCCCTGGCGTTCCTGGTCGCGGCGGGCTTTGGCGTACCCTTGCTGTCGGGCTGGCTCGCTCGCGGCCTGGGAAAGCAGCAGCTTGCCTTGCGAGCCGAACTGAACGCGCACATCGTCGATAGCATCCAGGGCATCCAGGACCTGCTGGCCTGCGGGCGCGCCAGCGATCAGGAAAACAAAATTGCCAATCTTCAAGACAAACTGGGACAGATACAAGGCCGCATGGCTTTCATCGCAGGCTTACAGCAGGCGCTCAATGATCTCTTAATGAACCTCGCGTTGTGGTTGCTCTTGATCCTGGCGATACCGCTCGTCATCTCCAAAGCCATCGATGGCGTCTACCTGGGCTTCCTGGGCCTGGTAATTCTTGCCAGCTTTGAAGCTGTCCAGCCGCTCGGTCAGGCCTTTCAATTTCTAGGCCACTCGCTCGCCGCCGGAGAGCGGCTGTTTAAAGTAACCGATGCCGTTCCGGTGGTAGCCGATTATAAAATTGAACAGGCAAAATTGGCCCCAGAAAAACCGCCCGGTCGCATCCTGGAATTTGACCACGTCCATTTCAAATATGCGCCCGGCGAGAACGAAGTGTTGCATGATATCAGTTTCACCGCCTCTCCTGGCAAGCGCGTTGCTATTGTCGGTTCCAGTGGCTCCGGCAAAAGCACCATCGTCAACCTGGTCTTGCGTTTCTGGGACCCAACGGCAGGTATAATTCGCCTGGATGGGCAGGATATCCGGCAGTACGCGCTTGCCGATTTGCGCAAGGTGGTAGGCGTGGTCGCCCAGGATACCTATCTTTTCAACGATACGATACGCGGCAACCTGCTGCTGGCGAGGCCGCATGCCGCCGAGAGCGACATCGAACAGGCGCTGGAACAGGCGCAACTTACCGATTTCGTACGCCAGTTGCCGCGCGGCCTGGGAACCTGGGTGGGCGAGCAAGGTCTGCGACTCTCAGGCGGCGAACGACAGCGCCTTGCCATCGCGCGCACCTTGCTGAAGAACCCGCCCCTGCTCATTCTGGACGAGGCGACCGCCAACCTTGACCCGGTTACCGAGCGCGATCTGCTTGCGACCCTGGATATCCTGATGCAAGGCCGCACGACCTTGATTATTACCCATCGCCTTATCGACATGGAGCGTATGGATGAAATTCTGGTGCTTGACGAGGGCCAGATTCGGGAGCGCGGTACGCACGAACAGTTGCTCAAAGCACAGGGGCTTTATCACTACATGCTGGATGTGCTTCACCCGGCATACCGGTAGATCAGGAGGAGATGCCATGGATGTTTCAACGATAATGTCACGCTTACAGTTTGCTTTCACGATCTCGTTCCATTATCTCTTTCCCCAGTTTACCATGGGGTTGGCGCTGCTGCTCGTGATTCTCAAAAGCCTGTATCTGTGGCGCAAGAACGAATTATTCAATAGAAGCGCACATTTCTGGGCGAAAATCTTTGCCATCACCTTTGTGGTGGGCGTAGTGACGGGCATTCCGATGGAGTTTCAGTTTGGCACGAACTGGTCGCGCTTCGCCGCTTATGCAGGCGATATCATTGGGCAGACCCTTGCCATGGAGGGTGCCTTTGCCTTCTTTATCGAATCGGCTTTCCTAGGCATCTTCCTCTTTGGCGAGCAGGCTTTTGGACAAAGGATGCACTGGTTCTCAGCCTTGATGGTCTGGATAGGCACCTGGGCTTCGGGAGGCTTCATCATTGCCTCCAATGCCTGGATGCAGCATCCGGTTGGCTATACCATATCCTCCGATGGTCGTCTCCATCTCTCCAACTACTGGGCCGTGCTGTTCAATCCCTGGATTGTGCCACAATATATGCATACCATGAGTGGAGCCGTCGTCACCGGCTCGTTTGTCATGGCCGGCCTGGGAGCCTATTACATGCTGGTGAAGCAGCATCTCGATTACGCCCGCATATTTGTTACTATAGGTGTCATTGTGGGCGTCATTTCCAGCTTTTTCCAGCTTTTCCCTAGTGGAGACCTGGAGGGTCAGCAGGTAGCCACCCACCAGCCAACCAAACTCGCCGCGATGGAGGGCCTCTTCCAGACGCAACAGGGCGCCGGCATCGTCATCCTTGGACAGCCAGATACAGACCGTGGAACATTGGACAATCCCCTGATCATACCCAATGTACTCAGTTTCCTGACCTACCGGCGCTGGACGGCTGAGGTCAGGGGCCTCGACGCCTTCCCTGCCGATCAGCATCCCGATAATGTCGCGCTGCTCTATTATAGCTATCATATTATGGTTGGGCTTGGCACCATTTTCATTGCCATTATGGGCCTCGCGTTTCTCCTGCTCTGGCGTGGTCGCCTCTTTCGCGCGCGCTGGATGCTATGGATTTTGATGCTGGCGACGCCTTTCCCTTTTATTGCCAATACAGCAGGATGGTTCACGACCGAACTTGGCCGCCAGCCCTGGATCGTTTTTGGGCTGCTGCGCACCATCTCAGGATCATCTCCCGTCCTATCATCCGGCAATGTCCTCTTCACCCTGATCGGATTCGCGGGTATGTACCTGCTGATCGGCCTGCTCTATGTCTTGCTGGTGGTGTTTGAAATGCTGCGCGGCCCGGTGCAAAAGGAAGAAGGCCCACAGGAGGCCGAGGGATTGGCCGACCTGTTAGTAGAAGGATAAGGTGCAAAGATGCAGACGCTATGGTTTATCCTCGTTGGTTTTATGCTCACCATGTACGTTGTACTGGATGGTTTTGACCTCGGCGCCGGGGCCATTCACCTGTTCGCGGCCAGAAATGATTCCGAGCGCCGCCTGATCCTGCGCGCGATTGGGCCGGTGTGGGATGGCAACGAGGTCTGGCTGATCGCGGCAGGTGGCACGCTCTTCTTCAGCTTCCCAGTGCTTTATGCTTCCAGCTTCAGCGGTTTCTACCTGCCCTTAATCATTGTCCTCTGGCTGCTCATGCTGCGTGGCGTCGCCATAGAACTACGCTCGCTGTTCCCAAACCCGGTCTGGAATTCCTTCTGGGATGGCATATTCTTTATCGGCAGCGCCCTGCTCGCCATCTTCTACGGGGCAGCGATGGCGAACGTCATCCGTGGGGTGCCGCTCGATAAGAATCGCAACTTTTTCCAGGCCCTGTGGACGGATTTCAACCCGTTTAGTTCCAATCCTGGCATCCTGGACTGGTATACCATCCTCATCGCTCTGATGGCGCTTGCCGTGCTGACAACTCATGGCGCCACATATGTCGCGGTCAAGACGAATGGTGATCTCAATGTCCGTTCGCGGCTCATTGCTCGCGCCACCTGGGTCGCCACTATCATCCTTGCGATACTGGGAACGATTGCAACCTTTGCCGTCCAGCCCCATATCATCGCCAGCTTCTTTGCGCGTCCCTGGGGATTTATCTTCCCGCTTACCGCGCTGATCGGCATCGTGGGCTCCATCTTTTATAATTTACGCGAGCGCGATCTGACCTCCTTTTTCTTTTCCTGTGCCTTCATCGTGGGCATGCTCGCCAGCGCGGCCTTTGGCCTGTACCCACTGATGTTACCTGCCGTGAACCCGGCCTACAGCCTGACTATCCAGAATGCCTCAGCATCACAATATGGTCAGACTGTGGGATTAGTCTGGTGGATTATCGGCATCATCCTGGCCTCCATCTACTTCATCCTCACCTATCGCCTCTTCTGGGGCAAGGTCGATGTAAGAGCAAGCGAGGGGTACTGAGTAGGGGCGACCCTTGCGGTCGCCCTTAGATTTTAATCCAAATGGTCGCCCTTAGACTTTAAGACAAAACCCGTACTTGATTTTTTCCAATCTCGTCCGTTTAACAGGTATGAGGATTTTCTCATGCTCCTTTCATCTTGCAATTGGACAAGAACGGAAGGTCCAGTGTATATAGTATCAGAACCAAATACAGGAGGTTTTTATGCCTGGAGTTCGCAGTGTTATTTCCACCTTGACCGACAACGGCGAAGAGGTTATGGGACCAGAGATTCTGCTCTGGCACTATCCCAACAACGATATCGTGAATGGCTCACTGCTCACGGTAGAAAGCAACCATTTCTGTGTCCTCAAATCGCGCGGTGCCATCCTTAACGTGTATGAGACAGGCCAGTACCCGGTGCAGACCCCGGATCGTCCGCTTTTCGGCAATATGCAGCAGGCATTCTACGGCGGCCAGAGTCCATGGCAGTACGAGGCGCTTTACATCAATCGCGCCAAACTCGTGTTGAAGACCAACGGCATGGCGCTCTCGCGCGAAATGGCCGAGATGGTCTATAGCGTGGATTACTACATTCATGTCGAGACACGCGAGGCGGCGGTACAGCTTGTTCAACACATGCCTTATCGCGGGCATGCCATCACCACGCAGGAAGTCAATAGCTATGCCGGCCCCGTTATTGAACAGGCCGTAAACCAGCTCGTGCAGATCACCCCGCTCGAATCGGTCAATGAGAAGATTCATGATCTCTCACAGATCGTCTTCCAGCACCTGCAGCAGTTCCTGGCTACCTATGGCATCACGCTCAATACCGTCAAAGTCCTGGTCTTCCCACGCGACGAGCGTATGAAAGCTCTCATCTCGCTCAAGGCCTTCGGACTCAGCGAAATCGACGCTGTGCGCTACTACACGGCCATGTTGATGGCGGAACGCGGCGTCGTCTCTGCCCCCAATATGGCGGTTGGCCTGCCTTTCAATATTAGCGGCGTGCAGCCAACTGCCAGCACCGACCGCTACACGGTCAACTCAAGTGCGCCTGCTGTGATTCCCCAGCAACAGAATCGATAATCAAGTAACGCAATGCCTGGCACCCATTGGGGGTGCCAGGTCAATCAAGGATATCCCGCATTCTGTAGAGACAGCGGCTAGCCCCTGTCCCGCAATAAGTGCCAGGTCAATCAGGATATCCCGCATAGTAAGGGCGTACCCGGGTGGTCGCCCTCCAGGAGACCCGCAATGAGTTCAGGACCATCCAACGACCCCATCGTGCAGCAGTTGCAATTATTGCTCACCGGCTACGGGTATAACTTCTACAACACAACGACTCAAGCGCGCGCCGATGACATGCTGGTGCGACAGCGCGCCTCTTACTTCCTCTCGCAGGCTCTTTCCATGCTGGCACAACTGCGTAACGACTATGCCATGCGCTTCATCCCACCTCTGACACGGGCTAATCCCGACCCGCCGCAGGAAGTCATGGCGCAGATACGCGAGATCGAATCTCTCCAGCAGGCGCTTTCCAGCCTGGAATCGCATATTCGCGGCATGTCTGTCCCCACGCAAGATCGCGTCTGGTGGCGCTTCCGCCAGGAGCAGCCGTTACTCATGCAACTGCTCAACTTCGACCTGTCACTGGTACGCAGTAGCGAGCAAATCTACCAATACGTTTCCCAGCTGACCCCCGACCTCTGGAACAGCCAGGGTGGCAGCACCCTGCGGCAGATGATCCAGCAATTGACGCGGTTGGCACAGGAACGCGAGCGGTTTTTGTTGTTGCCGATGTAAAAACCGGTAATTTGATTAGCCAGCAGGAATTATTTCCGCTATAACGGGCTGTATCGCGTCAATAAACAGGGCCAGTTCAATGTTCCCTTTGGCAGCTACAAGAATCCGGTTATTTGTGACGCCGAACGGCTTAGAGCAGCCAGTTATGCGCTCAGGAACGCCGAATTATGCTGTGCCGACTATCAGGAGACACTACGACAATACGCCGAAGCTGGTGATTTTGTCTACATCGATCCACCTTATCATCCTGTTTCTAAATATTCTGATTTTAAACGCTACACGGCAGAGTTCTTTTATGAAGAAGACCAGCGTATCCTGGCCGAGACAGTAAAGAAACTTGCGCAACAGGACTGTTATGTACTGGTAAGCAATTCTCATTGTGACTTCATCCTGGATATCTATAAAGGATGCGAGATTATCGAGGTTTCGGCGAAGCGCAATATTAATAAAGACCCACAGAAACGGGGCGATGTGAAAGAGGTACTTGTAGTATGCGGACATTATTTGTCATCCCGCCAGATTATCCACCAACCCGCTTTATGGGGAGCAAACAGGGAATACTCCTCACTTTACTCCGACCCCTTCCAATTAACCTACACCATCAAATAGATTGACAACATCGTAGTAATATGTTAGACTCCCTTGTGTGAGAAAAAAGTAGCATAGATAGGTGGCATAACCAATAGAGGAAGGAGAGGAACATGTCCCAGACTCACGAGGAACTTGAGCAAGAAGTCATAGCACAGTACAGGACGATGATGCGCGGGCTCAAAGCAACTATGGGGCAGGCCTGGATGCAGATCGATCTCACCTTGCCCCAGATGCGCACGCTGCTTGTTCTTGCTGAGGGCCCGCTCGTAATCGGGCAGATCGCCCAGCGCCTGGGTATCGGCCTCTCAACCGGTGGTCACCTCGTTGACCGGCTCGTGCAGGCCGGACTGGCCGAACGCACCGAAGATATCGAGGATCGCCGGCGCACGCTCGCAAAGCTCACTCCACAAGGCGAAGAACTGCTCGCCCGCCTTTGGAGCGGGATACACCAGATACAGGAGTGGCTGCATGAGGTGAATCAGGACGATCTGGCCGCGTTCTTGCAAGGACTCAAAGCAATCAATTGCGTTGTGTACCAGAAACATGCGTCTATTGCTGATCTGAAATCCGATAAAGATTGTCAAACACTTGAACTATTGAAGCATCAACACTAATCCATCTTGCCAGAACGCCACCTGCCCTGATGAATTTTGACAGCCGCATCCGGGAAAACTGTGGGGACAGTGCCTTGTGACTGTCCTCGTCCGGGTCCAGGATTTTCCGCGTGCGATTGGAAAAATCCGCGGGCGCTCAGGCAAAAGAGAAGGAGGAATGTAATTTATGGCACAGGCACAAACCGGGTCAGTCGCGGCTATTTCCGCTCTCGAGCCAAAAGCTTTGAGAGATACCGTCAGCCGCCAACGGCTCGTTTTAATTATTATCGGCGTGCTGCTAGGTATGCTGCTCTCCGCTCTTGACCAGACCGTTGTCGGCACGGCCTTGCCGCGCATCGTCACCGACCTTGGCGGTTTTGATCACTATGCGTGGGTGGTCACCGCATACCTGCTCGCATCTACCGTCTCGATTCCGATCTACGGCAAGCTCTCCGACATCTATGGCCGCCGGCTATTCTTCGTCAGCGGCATGGTCATCTTCCTGATTGGTTCGGCGCTTTCGGGTACCAGTCAGGACATGACGCAATTGATCATCTATCGTGGCATCCAGGGATTGGGCGCGGGCGCATTGATGCCCATCGCCATGGCTCTCATCGGCGATATCTTTCCACCGGCCGAGCGCGGTAAATGGCAAGGGCTGATTGTGGCAGTATTCGGCCTCGCCACTATCGTCGGGCCAATCCTGGGCGGTTGGATTACCGACAACTGGGGCTGGCGCTGGGTCTTCTACGTCAATATGCCTGTTGGAGCTGTCGCTATCCTGGCCGATGGACTCTTTTTGCCCGGCATTGGACGCCGCATCCAACATACGATTGACTACCTGGGCGCGATCACCTTGATTGCCTGGTCCGTTCCATTGCTGCTCGCCTTCTCCTGGGCCGGCACGCAGTATGCCTGGGGATCATGGCAGATTATCGGTCTGTTCGTCTTTTCCGCGATAATGCTGGCAGTGTTTGTCTGGGTTGAGACGCGCGCAGCTGAGCCTATCATCACGCCTCGTCTGTTCAAAAACAGCATCTTCTCGGTCTCGACGCTTGCTATGTTCCTGCTCAGCGCCGGCATGTTCGGAGCGATTCTCTACCTGCCGCTCTTCGTGCAGGGAGTACTGGGCAATAGCGCCACCAATTCTGGTGTTGTACTGACCCCCATGATGCTCGGATTTATGTTCAGCAGTATCGTCGGCGGCCAGATTCTCTCGCGCACCGGCCGTTATAAGATACTCGCCATCTGCGGTTTCAGCATCGCCTCGGTTGGTATGTTCCTGCTCTCGCGCATGACCGCCGCAACGCCGGAGAGCGAAGTCGTGCGCAACATGATCGTTACCGGCCTCGGCATGGGCGTGATGATGAGCCTGTTCACCATCGTCGTACAGAACGCTTTCCCGTTCAAGCTGCTTGGTGAAGTCACGGCCAGCCTCACCTTCTTCCGTTCAATCGGCTCGACCCTTGGCGTAGCTGTGATGGGCACAATCCTCACCAACGATTTCCAGAACGCCTTTCAGAGCAACTTACCGGAGACGCTGAAACGAGTGATACCACCCGCCGCGCTTTCGCAACTGAACAACCCACAGATACTGCTCTCGCCGGAGGCCGTAACTGCTATTCAACATCGCTTCGCGGCCTTTGGCCCGCAAGGTGCGCAGCTCTTCCAGCAACTGCTGCATGCCATGCAGGTGAGTCTCTCGGGCGCGATCACCAACACATTTTTCCTGGGCTTCATTATCATGCTGGTGGCTTTGTTCTCGGTGTTCTTCCTGCGCGAGATTCCGCTGCGTAAAAGCAACAGCGGCCAGGCGGCAACAGTACAGGCGCAGCCTATCACGTCTGCTCCATCCGTCGTGAATCGCCGCCGCGCCTTGCTCGGTCTTGTTATGGTCATGATTGCGCGCGAGGCGCAGAAGCCGGATGCCAACCCGCAAATTCTGGAAACGCTATCATCTTCCGTCAATGGGCGCTATCCCCATGATTGGAGCGATGAACAGCGCGGCAGAGCCGTCGCCAGCGATATCCTCGAACCCATGTCCATCGCGCTCCTGGCCTCAGCCGTCAACGGCAACGGTCACGCGAATGGGGCAAATGGAAACGCTGCCGGTGCGCAGCAAGAAATGAATCTAGGAGAAGGTGATTTTTCCGCACACGGCTTTATCGGCTAATCTTACGAAATTATTGTACCTACATCATTTGAAGCACCTGAAAAACATGGAGGTTTCAACGTGCAAACAACACGAGTAACGATTGCCAAATACATCTGGGGCATGACCGCCAGCCTCATCATTCTACTGACCGGCGGATGGTTGATCCTGGCGCCTTTCGCGCTCGGTTATCAACCATGGGGAGCCGACTGGGCTAACCAGACCATCAATGATTTCTGGGTTGGTATACCCGTCGCCGTCGTAGCCCTGCTGAGCTTCACGCTCTTCTTAGTCTCGCTCATCGGCGCTTTACGCGCCTCAGGTGTGCTGGTTGTCACGCAGCGCCTGCAGCCAGTGATTGCGGCAGCCCCGGCTCAGGCGATGATGCAAACCGCGGCACCTGTGGCCCCGGCCACCTATTCCGATCAGAGCGATCTTGACCGCACGCTGGCAACGTTGGCAGCCGCCCTCGCAGCCGACTTGAACAGTCGCCGCCAGGCTCAGGCAAGCAGCGATCAGCAAACCGACCAGACCATTTCAAACAGGAGGGATGTATAATGACTTTAGGTACTGCAATGAGGCGGCTTTTCCCGCTTGGCAGCTATGTATTGCTGTTATTCTTTCTGGCCGGCATCTGGGTGGTCATCTCGCCATTCGCGATGACCACCCAGCCATCCGGCATTCACTGGATTCCCTCGACGATCAATAATGTGGTTGCCGGCAGTCTCCTGATCGTCGTCTCTCTCGCTGGTGTCCTCGGATACATGGCGTTCGAACTGCGCGACATCCTGCGCGAAGCACACGAAAAGCAATTGCAGCAAGAGTTGCAGGAACAACAGGCCACCGCAACATATTAAATTGGTAATACGCCGACTCGCGCCCGCGCCGTAGGGGCCGATGGATCGCGCCCAGCGCCGATTCATCGGCTCCGCGCCCCTTGCCGGAATACTTTGGTAAAATGCATGCTCAGCCTCACGTCCGTTGCCGGAGTAGTTTGTCAAACACCATGCTCGGCTCCTCGGATGACCACAAATAAGCTTGTTCAACTCCATTATTGCCCCCAGGGCGCGGCCTCTCAGGTCGCTCCAAAGGAAACGTACTCTTTGTCTAAATGCTTGACTAACCTCTCATAATCGGCTATAGTTGAGTAGTAGAACATAAGTTCTAAATCCGCTTAAATATCACTAATGCGATCGGAGGAAAAAGCATATGAGCGAAGAACAAACGCAAGAACCTATAAACGAAGTTCAGCAACATTACTTTGAGTTGTTCCGGCAAGTGCGCTACAATCTGCTTGATGGCGAAAGCGTCGTGCGCGACCTTACGGAATGGCGCGATCTATGGTATAGTGTCAATGCGATTCGCCTGCCTTTCCCATGCAGCGACAAGAACAGGCTACCCATCAGTCTCGCATTGTTGAGAACAACGCGCTGGAATTATTGGCCTGCCGATACCCTCTTGATTTGGACGAGCGAAGAAAAGCTGGAGAAACTGCAGCGCCTGGTCGAAGAGCGCTGGCAGGCAAGCGAAATCAGCGTGTACATACCTGAAGACGAAGAGATGATATTCGCCAATTTTCACGATGAGCATGACCGCGTTCTGTTTGTCTGGTGGGACTGACTTGAAGGCGATATCACGTGAATTTTCTAGAATGGGAGCTTAGACAATAATGGCCGATGAAAAGATTCAGCAACTCCTTTCAAAATCAAACAATGCCATCGTTGCCGTCAACCGGCCCGAAGGTGGGCCGCAACTCACACCCGTCTGGTACGCCTGGGATGGCACCACCTTTTATTTCTCTACCACGAAAGATCGCGCCAAATATCCCAACATCCGGCGTGACCCCAACATTTCGCTGATTGTCGACGATTTTGACATGCACAAATATGTCGTAGCCTATGGGCGAGCCGAAATTATCGAGCATGATTTTGCCGACCTGGTACGCCCGGTCATCAAAAAATACGTGCCGGCAGATCGCGTCGAACAGGCGGTGAAGGCAGTAGTTGACGACCCAAAGCGGGTACTGGTGGTGTTGCGACCCGATAAGATCGTTACCAACTGATAGCCATTTCACGGGTCATCTGCGCGCAAAGTAAGGGTGGGAGTGGAGGTAGATGGAGGGCGGGGAGCTTGCTCCGCCCATTAACTCCAGCCACGAAATCGCGGGCAGGCTTGCAATCGGCGTAACCCTATAGCGTATTATTTTTGTCGAACCCAATTTAGCCGTCCCCAAACGGCTATCCCCTATGTGGTTCGACATACTTTTTGTGGTGTGGTTTCTAACGAACCTGGAAGAACTCAATGAACGCTTGAGTCGGATGCAGCAACGTGAATCATGAAAGACTGAGAAAAGGCAAGTCAAGATCAACCCCTGTGTGACTCTTTCTCAACAGTTACACAGGGGTCCAACAACTTCTTCCACCTCAATCAACAGCAGAAATTCCACGCCCTCTAACCGGCAACGAGAATCGTGTCGCGGTACCCTCACTACCGAGAAGACTGGCAAGCGAAGTCACCCAGGCCGCCAGGGCAGCAACAATGAGTAGCCATCCTCCTATCATATTGGCGACGGTGTTATTTCCGGCCAGTTGTCCAACCGTCAACGCCACATAGCCGAGAAACAGTATCAACATTGTGCCTGTTAATAGCAAGTTCACACCCGCTGATCCAAGAAACAATATGGCGTTGAAAATTGCCCAGCAGAGGAAGAACAGCCCCAGCGCAAAACTTATGCTTCTACTACTCAGAAGGAAACCCAGGATACCGGCATTTGGCAGGAAGACCAGGCCAATGACAGCGAGAAAGGCCCCATAGGCCGTGAAGATGGTCGCGCTCAGCATTGAGTTTTTGCGGTATTCTAATATACCCGCAATAACAAGCACGATACCGGATATGAGGAGTACGCCCCCAACCGCTGGCCGCATAACCAGTGCCTGGTAAGGGATAATAAACCCGGTATAAAAACATCCCAGAACTGCTGTTGCGAATGCAAGTACATTCAAACCCAGCGGAGCCGGATTCGCGACGGTCATCCCGGCTAGCTCACCACGCGACCCAACACGCTGTTCAGCATATGGCTCGGCACGGGACCCAACACGCGGCTCAGTATACGGCTCGGCACGCGACCCAACACGCTGTTCAGCACGTGGCTCAACACCCCCCGGTTCCTGTGGCTCTGGAGCGGCATTGTAATCTCTCATCGCACTTCCTTTCTTTCACCTTATCTACTCTCCATTCACACTGTTTTTCAACGAGAGGCTACTCCAACCTCTTTGGGAGCAGTATAAGCGCTATGCGTCATGAAAACGCTATGGACAGCGTTATCAGCGTGGAGTGAGGAATTACGAGTCGGCCAGAACCTTTAGAACGAACATTCGCCGGTGAAGGAACCATGGTTTACAACACCATGTGGGGGCCAACCGAGTTTTAACTGATAAACTCTACTGTTGAAACTCCGCCTGGTCGTTTAATTCGGCTCGTAAAGCCAGTTGAGAAAGCAAAGAGGGTGGGCGACTAGGGATTCGAACCCCAGACCTACTGCGTGTAAAGCAGCCGCTCTAACCAGCTGAGCTAGTCGCCCCTATCTGCGTGAGGAAAAATATAGTGGCACCCCTCGCGGGTGCCTTTGCTTATTGCTGTATATATGTGGGTGCCCTCGACTGGACTCGAACCAGCACGCCTTTAAAGGCACAGGCCCTCAACCTGCCGCGTATACCATTCCGCCACGAGGGCTAGTCATAACGTAACGGATTTCGCAACCTATTCTATACCTATGACTCCGATTTGTCAACGCTTTAGAGGCTCTGATTTTCTCCGTGTGATGAAGTTACTTCTCGCGCACAATAGAAATGCTGCGGGCCGTATATACCGGCTGCTGCTCGCTATCGGTTCCGGTCGTTTCACTCGTAATGAATGTCATAGAGCCGGTACGCCCTGCCTTCTGGCGCACATCCACAATGCGTACAACGCATGTCACCTGCTCGCCTATCCGCAGGCGGCGAGTATAGTGATATTCCTGCTCGCCGTGCAACAATTGCATCTTGTTGCCATCCAGTTCCAGGCCTGGAATGCGCGTGCGGAAGGTCGTAGGAAACGTTGGCGGAGCGTAGTGCAATGGCTCCCCGCTTTGCAGTGCCGGGTCTTCCGTGGCCTCCATAAAGCGTTTCACCGCTTCTTCCGTCACCTCAAACGTTTGAGGTTCAGAACTTTTACCAACAAGGCTGTGATCTATGGGCATGATTACTACTCCTTTGGGCGCGAACTAGAAACAGGATTTCAAGTATCCAAGGCGTTCCAGTGCCATATACGCGGCGGGAATCTGGCCCATGACCGCGAAGCTGCCATCATGAATCATTGCCAGCAACTGCTCCGGCGTAACCAGCAGGTTTTCGATAACCTCAGCGGGATCAACCTTGGGCGTACCCGTCTTGCGCACATCGCGGGCCAGGTACCACCAGGCTTCGGTACGCGCTCCGGTCGGGTTGGCATACATGTGGGCCAGCAACTCCACTTTGTCATCATCGAAGCTGTATCCCGTCTCCTCCATCAGCTCGCGCCGCGCCGTTACCAGCGGATCGTCCTCGTTTGCATCAATACCGCCAGCCGGAAATTCAAGCACCTCGCGTCCGATACCGTGCTTGTATTGAGAGTTGATGAGAAATCGTCCATCTTCCGTTACAGGAACGATGCCGACCCAACCACGATTTTCAATGATGTAATAATCAGCAATCAGAGGCCCATTGGGAATGGCTACCTGCTCGCACCGCACTTTCAGAAAGGGACTATCAATAATCTGCCGGTACGAGAGCGTTTGCCAGGGGGCATTTCTTGCCATCGAAAAACTTCTTTCTAGCAATGTAAGATCTTTTTACATATTTTTCCAGTTCGGTTTGCGTTTCTCCAGAAAGGCCTGCAAGCCTTCGCTGGCATCTTTTGTTTGCATCACCTTTTCGAGATAGAATGCGTTGACCTGCTTCAAGGTTTCAAGCGCTGTCGCGTGATTGGTCTGCGAAGATCGACCCAGCTGCGTGCTGGCCTTGGTAAGTTGCAGCGCTATGGCACTTTTTTCCCGCAGCATATCCAGGATGTGTTCCATCTCTTTGGGTATGTCACTAGAAGGTACAGACCAGGTGACATACCCCAGGCGCGCTGCCTGCACACCGTTCAGCGCCTCGTTGCCGGCCTGCACATTTGATATAGTCAGCACAGCCTCATCGGCTACAAGCGTAAGATCAGCAGCCTCAATCAGCAACCAGGCCGCCGCCGATGGAGTGGCACGCGCGACTGCCAGCACGGGTTGAGCAATAGCCTGGATTGATGCAAGCGCCACCTCCACAACGGTGGAGACGCTGCCCGGCTCCCTTGCTCCCCGCATTTTGCCCGTCGCATACTGTACTGCCTCGTCGGTGACCGGTACATCTTTGATGCCTTGCTGCAATTCCCCCGTGAAATCCAGTACCACAGCTTTAATGCCGCTGCTGCTTTCAGTATTGAGGGAAGCGCAGGCGATGCTTAATTCCTTAAGCATCAGCTCGCCTGGATGAGACGATAAAATGATGCGAATCGTTTGCGCCTCGGATACAATTCTCAGTACTCGATAGGCTTGCTGCATAAATGTCTTCCTACAAAAAGAAAATTGATTAAACTTCCTCTCCGCCCCTCAACTTGAAGCGTTGTATTTTGCCGGTCGCGGTTTTGGGCAATTCGGGAACAAACTCGATCCAGCGAGGGTATTTGAAAGGGGCCAGCCGGTTCTTGACGAATGCTTTCAGTTCGTCCGCCAACCCCTCCGATGGCTCGTAGCCGTGCTTGAGAACAACATATGCTCGCGGCTTAACCAGCCCTTCCGCGTCAAGATCACCCACTACCGCGGCTTCGAGTACCGCCGGGTGCGCGATCAGTGCCGCCTCTACCTCGACCGGTGAAACCCACTGGCCGCTGACCTTGAGCATATCATCGGCGCGTCCACAGTACCAGTAGTAGCCCTCTTCATCCTGGTAATACTTGTCGCCGGTATGAATCCAGTGGCCGTTGATCACATCTTTGGTCTTCTCGTGCTTGTTCCAGTAGTACGCGGCGGTGCTATCTCCCTTAATCAGCAGGTTGCCGATTTCGCCCTGCGGTACAGGCTGGCCCTTTTCATCGGCAATGATGGCCTCATAACCCGGCACAAGCTTGCCGGTACTGCCCGGCTTTATCTCGCCAATGCGATTGCTGATGAAGATATGCAGGATTTCGGTGCTGCCGATGCCATCCAGGATATCGACATGGAATTTCTCCTGCCAGCGGCGTAGGATATCGGCGGGCAGCGATTCTCCGGCGGAGACACAGATGCGCACAGAGGAGAAATCGAAGCGTTTCTCGGCATCCGACAGGGCCAGCATGCTCGCGTAAAGCGTTGGCACGCCATAGAAGATGGTCGGACGATATTGCTGCACGACCTTGAACATATCCTCGGCCACCGGTCGTCCCGGATAGAGTACAGCGCTGGCTCCTACGGCAAATGGGAAGTACAGGTTGTTGCCAAGGCCATAGGCGAAGAAGAGTTTGGCCGCTGAAAAGGTGATATCGTTTTCGGAAATGTTAAGAATAGGTTTGGCGTAGCATTCTGTGCAGTAGGCCATATCATGCTGCAAGTGGACGCAGCCCTTGGGAAAGCCGGTGCTGCCCGAACTATAGAGCCAGAATGCGCTGTCGTCGCGACTGGTTTCGGCGGCCTGCAGGTCGGGCGAGGCTTTTTGCGCCCATCGCTCGAAGTCATGCACGGTAGCCGTTTCATGCTCCCCGCTCTCTTCGAGTCCAACTACAACAACGTGACGCAGGTACTTGAGTTGAGGTAGAATTGCCTGCGCCTGTTTCCATAGCACGGCATGCGTCAGCAGCACGCGCGCTCGACTGTCGTTGAGCATGTAGACATAATCATCCGGGCGCAGGTTGGTGTTGATGGGAATAGGCACGGCTCCCATCTTCATGGCTCCAAAAAAGGCGGCAGCAAGTTCAGGCGAATCGAGCATGAGCAATGCTACACGCTGCTCCAGATCAACGCCCAGCTCACGCAGGCCATTACCCACGCGGTTGGCGAGTTCCGCGATCTGCGCGTAGGTATAGGCGTTTCCCTCGTAATAAATAGCGGTTTTTGCGCCCCGCCCTTCCTGCACATTGCGATCCAGGAAATCGGTAGCAGCATTATACAAATCTGGTATGACGATCTTCGGGATGGTCAACATAGGGCATACCTCTTTTCTTTTCGGACGCTATTCCCAGAATCTGGTTCTATTTTATCCCAAACTGAGGTGTAAAAGAAACTCCCGGTTGCCTTCACGCCCATAAATCGGTGAATCGGTCAAGCCTTTTATCAGAAAGGGCGTATGTTCGCGTATCCAGCCCTGCAGTTCATTCAGCACGCGCTCGTGTACAGCAGGGTCGGTAATGATGCCCGCGCCCCTGTCGGCCTCGGCTTTACCGGCCTCGAACTGGGGCTTGACCAGCGCCACTACCCACGCCCCGTGCGCCAGCAGCGGTACGATGGCGGGTAACACAAGCCGCAGCGAAATAAACGAGACATCGATGGCAGCGCACTCAATGACCTCCGGTAAGCTGCTAACATTGCGAATGTTGGTATGTTCCATGACGACGACGCGCGAATCGTTGCGCAATTTCCACGCCAGTTGAGCGCGTCCGACATCGATGGCATAAACCCGTTTCGCCCCATGTTGCAGCAGGCAATCGGTAAAGCCGCCGGTTGAGGCCCCAACATCGAGCGCCACCAGGCCCGCCGGTTCCAGGTGGAAGGTCTCCAGCGCCTTTTCAAGCTTCAGACCCCCTCTACTGACATACTTCAATTCCTCCGGCGTTTCAGCCAGGCGAACATCGGCGTCAGGCGCTACAAGCGTGCCCGGCTTATCGACCACGCGATCCCCCAGATATACTTGCCCAGCCATGATTAACGCGCGCGCCCGTTCGCGGCTCGGAGCCAGCTCCCGCCGCACTAGTGCAATATCGAGACGTTCCTTGTTTGATGCCATGCTTATCTTGCTAGAAGATTATTATAGTAATATATCAATCCGCCCGCTCCGATCAGCCCCACATTGGTGCCGAGCTGTGCCAGGGAAATCTGAACGGCCTCGCGGGGAGCTTTCATAGCACGCTCTTGCACAATGCGCAGGGCAGGCTCCATCAGCATGCGCCCCATCTGTGTCACGCCTCCCCCCAGGATGACCATTTCGGGATTGAAGATATGAATGATGTTGACAAGCCCGGCTCCGAGCGCTTCAGCCGCGTTGGTAATGATCTCGCGTGCCAGGGGTACGCCGGCCTCAGCTGCCCGTGCTACGGTACGAGAATTCACCCGCAGCGCTTCTCCGGCAGCATCGAACTCTTCCTGCTCGTTCAATGGCAGCGTCGACGATTCTTGTGTTGGTAAGGCTGCCGGGTCGGGAACCGTATCAGGGTGTTCCAGCATCGTGCTGGCAAAGGCGAGCAATTCAACACCCTCACCGGCCGCGATGGCTTCGTTGGCGCGGCGTGCGATGGCGGTACCGGAAGCCATCGCCTCCAGGCAACCGGTACTGCCGCAGCTGCACGGCACTCCTCGCCAATCAATGCTCATATGTCCCAGTTCGCCCGCTGTCCCACTTGCTCCCTCAATCAGCCTGCCGTCGATGATGATGCCGCCACCGATACCGGTACTGATCGTAAGATACACAATATTCTTATAGCCACGGCCCGCTCCGAAAAGAAATTCACCGAGGGCCGCGGCGTTGGCATCGTTCTCAACATACGTCGCTACCTTATAGCGTTCATTGAAAAGATCACGCAGCGGAACATTGTCCCAGCCAGGCATATTTGGTGGTGAATAGATAATACCTGTGCGGTTATCCAATGGGCCTGGAGTGGCAATGCCTATGCCCGCGACCTGGTCCAGCGAGACATGAGCCTCGTCAAGCGCCTGCTGTATAGCGTTATGAAGACGCGGAATGACGCTTTCGGGAGTGCGGTTGGCTCCCGTGAGAAGGCCTACGCGCGAAAGTAGCCTGGCCCCCTGCAATACCGCTGTACGCATCTGCGTGCCACCAAGGTCTACAGCTAAAACCAGCGGCAAATTTTGCGAGCCGGCGATCTGGGCCTGATTCATATAGGACTCCTACATTAAACAAACAGAATTATTAACACAAGCGACGATTCAGATAATACCCTATTTGAGGAGGTGAGACAAGGTACGAGGTTATGCAATCTCCGGGCTTACGCGAACAGTATGGAGGATGCCCTCGCATTACTCCACTTTTCATGATACACTGGCATGGTGTGGGATCAAGCTAAGAAAACCTTGAAGGAGAATATTCATGACTGAGAAGATGGAAGTACAAACAGGCTTCGCAGAGGTAAATGGAACGTGGCTGTGTTACGAAGTTGCGGGTACGGGTCATCCGCTAACCTTAATTCATGGCGGATTGGTCAACAGGAAATTATGGGACGATCAGTTCGAGGCGTTCGCGCAACACTACCGGGTCGTGCGCTTTGATATGCGCGGCTTTGGCGATTCGGGACTGCTCTCGGCGCAAGGGGAAACGATTTCGCTTGAGAAGGATGTGCATGATCTGCTGCGATATCTGGGCATTGAGAAAACCTATTTACTCGGACTCTCCATGGGAGGGGCGATTGCAATTGATTTTACGCTCCGCTATCCCGAAATGGTAGATGCGCTTATTCCGGTGGCTATGGGTTTAAGTGGCTTTGTGCCTGAGGACAAGAAGGAGAATGAGAAAGAGCAGGCTCACTGGAAAGAGGTGGGTGAGGCGCTCGAACAGCATAATCTTGATCGTGCGGTCGAGCTAACGCTCCGTAAATGGACAGATGGCCCTGCCCGCACGCCAGACCAGGTTGATCCCGTTGTACGCGCGAAAGTGGGCGCTATGACAAGGCGTAACTATGAGCGTCCAGATGTATTGGAGGATGTGGAGCCGGAACATCAAGGGCAACCGGCGGTCGGGAGGCTTTCGGAAATTCATGTTCCGACACTGATCATTGTCGGCGATCAGGATGTGCGCGTCATCCTCCAGATAGCAGATGTACTCGAAAAAGGGATCGTGGGCGCGAAAAAGGTCGTTATTCGTGGCACTGCACATCACCTCAATATGGAGAAACCAGAAGAATTCAACCGGGTAGTGCTGGATTTTCTGGAGTCGCTGAAGTAGCGGTCAAATTGATGAGGCCCCTGTAAATTTTATGCCGCAATTTCGTGTAACTTTATGGACTTTATAATATACTTACCTATATCATGCTGACGAAAGATACTGCCATGAAAAAGCATCAAAAGCTATTGCGGCGAAATAATACATCTGGCATAGGTTTCGTGGCCGGCCTGGCGGCTGGCCTGATCGCGACCGGCGTAATGCTGTTTCTCAGCGTCACATTTGGCGGCGTATCGCTGCCAGAGGAATTCGGTTCGACAATCACAGGATTAATGCCCCCATCGTGGTTCGAATACCTGCACCAGGCCATTGGCGCGGACGCGAAACACTACCTTTTCTACATCATCCTGGTGGGACAGTGTCTTGTATTTGCGCTGAGCGGGGCGATTTTTAACCGGCGCGTCAATCCTGGCAGCAAAGGCCTGGAATGGCAGCAAGGCTCGCTCTTAGCGTTCATCTTATGGCTCTTCGCCGGGCTGGTTTTGCTACCCGCAATCGGTTCAGGATTCTTCGGGGCTAATCTGAATGCCGGATTTGCCACCGGTATGATTAGCCTGGCGGTAGTCGGCGCGGTCTTTGGCCTATCTTTCGTGCTATTCCAGCGCTGGATTACGGCCCATGTACCAGGTGAGGAGAAGGCCGGGATGCAGCCATCACAGGCGTTGCAAAAAGCGGCCTCTGAAGCAGACGATGATTACGGTCGCATATCGCGCCGCGAATTAGTCCAGCGTGGTATAGTGCTGGCCGGCATTGGATTGCTGGGCGTGGGGCTGTGGAAATTTATCACCGATGGCGTCAGCACATCGAAGGTGCCCGTTGCCCAGCTGTTGCAGAATTATAAAAGTAAGATCATGCCGCCGCCAACGCCCAATTACGGCGCCATTACGCCGGTAAAGTTCCTCTCGCCGGAAGTTACTTCCAATGATCAGTTCTATGTCGTCTCCAAAAATCTGTATGCCGACCCCACCGTCAGCGCGAATGGCTGGCGACTGGTCGTCTATGGGCAGGTCGAACATGTGTTTTCGCTCACCTACGATGAATTGCTGGCCCAGCCAATGCAAACGCAATACGAATCGATGATGTGCGTCAGCAACGAGGTGGGTGGACCATACATGAGCAACGCGCAGTGGGAGGGCGTTCCCCTCAAAGACCTGTTGCAGCGTGCCGGAGTGAAACCTGGAGCCACGAAGGTCGTGTTCTATGCCGCGGACGATTATAGCGACAGCATCCACCTGTCGAAGGCGCTTGAGCCGACAACACTGCTCGCCGTACGCATGAATGGCGCCACGCTGCCTGATGGGCATGGCTTCCCAGCCCGTATGCTGGTACCGGGCATCTACGGCATGAAGCATGTTAAATGGCTCACGCGCATCGAAGTTGTCAATACAAATTACCAGGGTTACTGGCAGCAGCGCGGCTGGAGCGATGACGCGCCCGTGCGCCTGACCTCGCGTATCGATACTCCCCTGGATGGCTCAAGCGTGCCCGCCAACCGCGTCACCTATATCGCCGGCGTAGCGTTCTCAGGAGAAAAGGGCATCAGCGAGGTTGATGTGAGTACCGATATGGGAAGGACCTGGCAGCGCGCAACATTGAAAAAACCGTTATCGGATCTGACATGGGTGCTGTGGGAACTGCCATGGAAGCCCGCTCCCGGCAGCTATGTCGTGACGGTACGCGCCATCGACCTGGAAGGAAATGTCCAGGACCCCAACGTAGCACCCCCTCTACCAAATGGGTCATCAGGCTACCACAGCATTACCGTCTCTGCCTCATAAACGTCTTCTAATACAGGTAATATCAGAACTTCGCAAACTGGTATGCCCCCAAAAAAACTCGACAAATTTTTGTCCGGATTGCTCCCCGTGAATGATTATAGTAAGTGAAGGGGACAACACAGAAACGGGGAAGTCGCTGAAAAGGCCAACATGTTGACGGATGTTCAGGTGGTAGAGCGCCTGCGCGCGCGGGATGCATATGCCTTCCGTTCTTTGATCGAACGTTTGCAACAGCCTATCACCGGGTATTTGCATCGGCTCGTGGGAGACCGCGAAGTGGCTCTTGACCTTGCGCAGGATACATTTTTGCAGGTGTATAAGGAAATCGGGAAGACCTCGGACGACCTCGCTCTGGATGCATGGATCTATCGTATCGCGACCAATTTTGGCCTGCGCTACCTCAACCGCAAACGCCTGAAACAGTTTGTTGGCCTCGAGGCGCGCGAGATGTACGATGAGAGCCTGACCGAGGCAGGCCCCGAAGCTCAGACGGAGGTACGCATTCTGGTCCAGCAGGCTTTGGGCATGTTGAAGCCGAAGGACGCGGCAGTATTGCAACTGCATTATGGCAGCGGCTTCACCTATGAGGAGATTGGCCAGGTCATGGGGATGAGTTCTGAGGCAGTGCGTAAACGTGTAGCGCGCGGCGTAGAGAAATTTCGCGCGGTATACGGGAAAGTTCCCGCATCAATGCCTCAGAAAGTGGAACATTTAAAGGCCTGATTTGCTTGTTACCACATCCCTGGAGTGCAAAAGTGATGGTGTAAAAAGAGCCTATGGCGAGAAAAAACGGGTGGGTGCTGGATGAAGTTGGTAAGGAACATCCTGAAAATAGCATGTTACTGGCCTTAGAACGGCAGGAGCTTGATGGTCCCTTAGCAATCCAGATTCGCCAACATGTATTTCAGTGCCCACGTTGTCTTGACATGAGCAGAAATTTTGAAGATGCCGCTGATGTACTCAGCACGTTGAAGACGATGCAGCGCCATCTCAGATACACGGATGTGCCGCCCGAGCGGGTTTTCAATCGCCTGCAGGCCGAGGCCGCCAGGTATGAGCGCCGTTTATCGACACGCCTCATACGACGACTCGAGCCGGTACAACGCTGGTTCCTGCGCTATTGCAGATATTTCAAGCCTGTAAGTCGGCTATCTCCGGTATATGCCGCGTTAATTCTGATGGTGCTTTTAACCATGCTGGCATTTGGCATCGTTTTCGCTGCCAGCAGGGTGTTCTATGGTGAGGCGTTGCCTTTCATCCCGGCTCAGTCCGGTATACCTCAGGTGGGCCAGCCGAAAGGCATAACGCTGCCACAGCACCGGGCGCCATCGACGGCGAATCAAACAGGCCAGGGACAGTCAGGTGCGCGCATCTGGGATTGCACAAACAATCAGGAGCGCAAGCAATCGCTCATCGCCATCTGCGGCTCAGGCTTTAAACCTGGCGATAAAGTCGCGGTGCTGGTAACAATGCCTGCATCAGGCGAGCCAAAGCAGCGCCGTATCGTGATTGTCGATAACAAGGGGAAGATCAATCTGACAATAGCAATCAATCATTGCAACGTCCCGCTGGCTATTGTAGTGCATGATCTTACCAATACGAATGTGTATTCGAATACACTGCAAGGCGTCAAATTTGGGGAATGTCACGTACCTTTCCCAAATATTGGGAATAATACGAGAGGCCACTGAGTGGCCGGTACAGCACATTGCAACCTTGTTGCGTACTTTGCTACATAACGAAAAAACGAACGGTTGGCCTGTTGTGGCAGAAAGGGGTTCAAATGCAGCGACAGTGTGCCTGGTGTTTGCGGCTCATCGATGATTTCGGCAAGCGAATATCCGCGCCTGTAGATAAAACCTATGATGCCACGCATGGCATGTGTACGGTGTGCGGCGATATCTGGCTTGAAGAAGTGTTGCAGGATACCGAAAAGCAGCGCGTGCCACTTCCCAACACGACGAGAACCGGTGTGATGCGTTTTAGCAGTTCTTTCCGGCGCTCAACGTAGTAAAGCAGAATACCTCTCTCTTTCAATTGGACGGAGCAGGTCTCCGTCTAGAGGGTCGAAC
The DNA here is from genome assembly GCA_035653615.1 of Ktedonobacteraceae bacterium. NCBI lineage: Bacteria > Bacillati > Chloroflexota > Ktedonobacteria > Ktedonobacterales > Ktedonobacteraceae > Ktedonobacteraceae bacterium. The sequence continues at coordinate 64,966 of DASRBN010000018.1, forward strand.
CGCGCTCTAGTTAGAGCGGGCTGCATTTTCTCCCCCCCAGAAGTGCGGCAGCGGTTCGGCCTTTCTGTTTTTGGCGCGAGAATCTGCTCAGTCGCTTTCCTAAAAATATGCATAAAAATAGGTTCTGCGCCTATTTCGTTACTTTATTCTCTGCTACTCGTCTCTTCTTATGGGCAAATACATATATGTAGGATGCAGAAGGTCCAGTAAATGAAACATTTGAAGGAATATAGTCCTATAATTATCATCTTCTGCCTCGCTTTACTCGTACGTATCACCTACAATCTCACTATTGCTCGTGATTATACTCCGATATTCGATGCAGCCCTATATAATAATATAGCGCAGAAGCTTGTCGATGAACATTGCTTTTGTCTCTATACCTACCACCCAGCAGTGAGTCGTCCTCCTCTGTGGCCATTTATCATTGCGGTCATTTACTTGTTTGCGGGAAAGCAAGAGTTTTTTGCGCGTCTCTTTTTGTGTTTTCTTGGCTCTGGAACCTGTGTACTTATCTATATTTTTGCAAAAGACCTTTTCGGTCGGCACGTAGCTCTATTTACCGGCACAATAGCTGCAATTTACACCGGGCTTTTCATTTACGATGGATGGCTTTACAGCGAATCCCTGTACACCTTTTGTCTGTTGATGTTTACGTACTCACTCTATCGGCTGCAGAATGCTCCTCTGCCATCAGCTTTGAACACGAAAAATAGATGCTTCAGGATATTTCAGAATGGACGTTGGATCATCGTATGTGGAGTATTTCTTGGATTCCTGGCCCTTACCCGACCAAATGGTCTGATTGTATTTGGTCTAGTTTATGCCTGGGCCGCAATTGTTATGTTCGCAAAAATCGTGCCCTGGCGAGTAGCCGTCAGAAGTAGCCTGATTATTACATGTATAGCTGCAATAATGGTTGCGCCTTGGAGCTATCGGAATTATGTTGTTAGCCATGCCTTCGTTCCTGTATCAACAGGAACAGGAGAAGTTCTTTCAGGCGTTTATAATAATGTCGTTTTAAACGGTAGCCTTGCGGCGCCAGGAATGTGGGAACCGCCACTACACTCGATTAGCCACGACGCATATGCTTATACACCAGCAGATGATAAAGCTGATACGGCACGGGCATTGTCCTGGATACATGCGCATCTAACTGCTATGCCTTATTTGTTGGGCCTGCACTTTATTAATACCTGGATACCATATACCTATTCACATGGTCTGCCTTTTGAAGAATTCCCTACCCGTCCACTATCAATTTTCATGTTCCGTCTGATCCCTCTCATGTCGATACCCATCTTTTTTCTGGCTGCTCTGGGACTTCTCCTTACCTGGAAACAACATAAAAAACGACTCCTGGTGGTCTACCTGGTAATCGGCTTAACCATTGTTCAGAATATTGTCACCTATGGCGATATGCGTTTCCGTGCCCCTATCGAACCCTTGCTAGTGTTATTAACAGGAGGAGTATTATGGTGGTTAATGTCTAGACAGGGCTTCAAAGAGGGGACCACAATTGAATCAAAGCTTTACATAAGTGATGAGTTGTCTGCCTGGATAGAGAGATAACTACACTCGTTCTGACAGAAAAAGATACATTTTCTCCAACAGTGAGTCAGCATTTCAAAAGAGGACTTTTAAATATTAAGAAACCATTTCCTTTTGGTAAGGTGAAACCAAAGATCACGCCAGCAAATTGCAGTAGTGGACCGGGCGGCTGGTTCGCAGTCTGGAACAATTTCAATGGGAATATCAACGAGTACTGTTGGGGCGGCGGAGGTTTCGTTGACCCGAACCTTTCAGGGGTTTACGATATACTTACCGGAAATAACTGGGGGCATATCCAATACGCCAATCAAGCAAGGTTTTACTTCTCTTACTACCAGGAGTACACTCCTTCCTTTGTAACTCTGATAGGGATATGGCTCTATGAATGAGCATAATGTAATTCCCAGTTCTTTTTGAGATGTAGGCTGAACGCACCTGTGGATACAAGTGCGTTCAGCTATAAACCATCCAGTAATTCGTTTCGTCGCCAAGCAATTGTGGAAATGTTATCTCACAATAAATTATTCCGTCTTCGCATCATTATACACAATCGCCCGTTTCACCTGTTCGATAAGATCGGTTACGGGGATGCCGCGTGGGCAGGCGTCGGCACAGTTGAAAATCGTGCGGCAGCGCCATACACCGTTACGCTGCCCCAGGATAGCCAGTCGCTCCGCGGCCCCCTGGTCGCGACTATCGAAAATGAAGCGGTGCGCGTTCACAATTGATGCCGGTCCAACCCAGTCTGGATTGCCCCACACGGATGGACAGGAGCCGGTGCAGGCGCCGCAGAGAATGCACTTGGTGCCCTCATCGTAACGCGCGCGATCCTCTGGACTCTGAAGGCGCTCGGTTCCTGGCTCCGAATCGTAGGTAATCAGGTAGGGTTTGACGGACTTATATTTCTCAAAGAACGGGTCCATGTCCACCACCAGGTCCTTGATGACCGGGTAGCCAAGCATCGGCTCGATGGTCACTTTATTGCCCACATCGCGTATCAGTACCTTGCAGGCCAGGCGATTGCGGCCATTGATGCGCATGGCATCGGAGCCACACACGCCATGCGCGCACGAGCGGCGATACGTCAGCGTACCATCCATTGTCCACTTGACCGTATTGAGGGCGTCCAGCAGGCGATCAATGGGATCGGCTTCAACGCGAAACTCATCCCAGTACGGCTTGCGATCCTTCTCCGGGTCATAGCGCTTGATGCGCATTACTACCTGCATGTCAGTTTCTCCAGTCTAATATTTGCGTTCCTTCGGTTTGAAAATGGGGTCATCGACCATCTCCACGTCTTTGTAATCCAGCCGTACATCGTGGGCTTTGCTACCCTTGTAGGCCAGTGTATGTTTGAGCCAGTTGACATCGTCGCGCTTCTGGTAGTCGGTGCGGTAATGGGCGCCCCGGCTCTCAGTACGCGCGAGTGCGCCATGAATAGTCGCCTCCGCGCAGTCCAGCAGAAAGCCAAGTTCGATGGCTTCAACCAGCTCGGTGTTGAATGTCTTGCCTTTGTCCTGCAACTCCACTTTTCGATAGGCATCCTGCAAGCCGTCGAGTGTATCCAGCGCGTGCCGCAGGCCGCGCTCATCGCGCTCGACAAAGACCCGCTCAAGCATCTCATTTTGCAGCGTGGAGCGAATGCGCGCCGCCGATTCGTGGCCGGTTGAGGTGTACAGGCGATCGACCATTTCGCGTGAATAGGCTTCGGGCTCCGGCGGCAGCGGCACGTGCTCGTTTTCGGTAATAAACTTTGCCATGTGCTTGCCGGCGCGCCGCCCGAAGACGATCAGGTCTACCAGCGAATTCGTACCCAGGCGATTTGCTCCATGCACGGAGACGCAGGCAACCTCACCCGCGGCATAGAAGCCCGGCAGCGGCGTCCACTGCGGGTCAATCACCACGCGCGCGTCAAGATCGGTCGGAATGCCGCCCATGGCATAGTGCGCGGTCGGCTGGATCGGTACCGGCTCCGTAATCGGCTCGACACCCAGGTAGTTGCGCGCGAAATCCGTGATATCCGGCAATTTCTCCTGGATGACCTTCGCGCCCAGGTGGCGCACATCCAGGAACACGTAGTCTTTGCCATCCACGCCGCGCCCCTCCTTGATTTCCTGGATGATGCAGCGCGAGACGATATCACGCGGGGCCAGGTCTTTGAGCGTGGGCATGTAGCGTTCCATAAAGTACTCGCCCTTGCCGTTGAGCAATTTGGCTCCCTCACCACGCGCCGCCTCGCTCAGCAGCACGCCCACCTTGTAAATGCCGGTAGGATGGAACTGGTACATCTCCATATCTTCCAGCGGAATGCCGCGCCGGTAAGCGATGGACATACCGTCGCCCATGCAGGCAAAAGCGTTACTGGTCACACGCCACGCCCGCCCGTAGCCGCCGGTAGCGAAAAGGACGGCCCTGGCATGGAACGTATGAATTTCGCCGTTGCGAATCTCCAGGGCAACAACACCGCAGGCGCGTCCCTCGTTCATCAGCAGGTCGAGGACGAGAAACTCATTGAAGAAACGCACTTCGTTCTTGATGGCGTTCTGGTACATCGTTTGCAGGATCATGTGGCCGGTGCGGTCGGCGGCATAACAGGAGCGTCGCACGGGCGCCTCGCCATAATTGCGCGTGTGGCCGCCGAAACGTCGCTGGTCGATGCGCCCATCCGGGGTGCGATTGAAAGGCAGGCCTCGATGTTCAAGTTCGTAAACGGCATCAATGGCTTCGCGCGCCAGGATTTCCGCGGCAGGCTGGTCTACCAGGTAGTCGCCACCCTTCACCGTGTCATACATGTGCCATTTCCAGTGGTCTTCTTCCTGGTTGCCCAGCGCCGCCGCGACACCGCCCTGCGCCGCTCCGGTATGGGAGCGCGTGGGATAGACTTTGGTCAGCACGGCCACACTCGCGTTGGGCAGTTGCATCGCCGCCATGAGGCCGGCGCCACCAGAACCAACGATAATAACATCAAATTTATGATACATAGCCTCTTTCCTCTCAGGTTATATCCGCTACCTGGGCCTCACTCCTGGGACGCGGTAATGAATTTTTACCACTAAAAACGGTCATCCGGGTGACCCCGGCCGTGTCATTCTGAGCGCAGCGAAGAATGACACGGCCGGGGTCACTCAGTTTATCTATGAATGAATGCAATACTGGCCGGCAACCGTCCCAGGCACCGGCTGGAACGTGATTAAAGTGATCGTGCCTAACATAAAAAAGATCAGCGTCAAGATGCCTATCGTAGATTGTAAGGCCAGGCGCCAGCTGCGGGTATGGACATAATCATCAATGACGATCCGCAGGCCGTTCATGCCATGCAAGAGCGCAAGCGTCAGTAGCAGCCAGTCGTAGAGCCGCCAGAACGGATTTTCATAGCGCAAAGCGATGAGCTGGTAGCTGGTGCAGGCCACATCCGTCGTCACATGGTTCAAGAACAGGTGAATGATGGCAAGAAAGATGAGCGCCACACCCGAGATGCGGAAGAAGTACCATGAGAAAGTCTCGAATCCGCCGCCCCCTGGGCGCGCTCCATAGCCGGTCGATATACGCATAACTGTTTTCTCCTAAGATACACCTCTACGAGGAACGACATAAACCTGACCCTTACATTCCCGACGCGGTATTGCTGGCGGGCAGTCCAAAGATCGGCGCCACGACAAAATAAGCCATCGGAACGAAACACACGATTGTCGCTATGAGCACAACCGCGAACATGAGGCGCTGGTAGCGGCCCCCCTTCGGCCAGAAGTCTATCAATATGATACGGACGCCATTGAAAGCATGATATAAGACGGCGCCAATTAGCAAGAGCGAAATAACGCGCACAATGGGCGTGGCAAAAAGGGCAATGCCGTCGTTGTAAACCTTCGGGCCAAAGCCCAGCAGAGAAATATCCACAATGTGGACAAGCAGAAACAACAGAACGCCGAGTCCGGTTATGCGATGCAGCAGCCAGGACCACATGCCTGATTGACCTTTATACATACGTTCCTCAATTCTAACGACGAGAGGCGTTGGGCTTGTAGAGGCGCGCCACGTGACGAGCGCCATGGATCGACTCTCTACACACCTGCACGCTACGCGAATCCGCGCTCTACTGGTCGTCCTGATTCCTTATCTTAGACGGTCTCAGGTTAACGCTTATACGGATACCCGCCGCTTCTCGCCCTTACATACTGAATGCATCCTATATTCTCTGGGGCCGATTATGGTGTTTGACAAAATAACCCGGCAACGGACGCGAGGCCGATAAATCGGCGCTGCCCACGATCAATCGGGGCCTACGGCGCAGCCGAATGCATCCCCCACGGCTCTGCCTGCCGATGAATCGGCGCTGCCCGCGATCAATCGGGGCCTACGGCAAAGCTGGGAATGAATATCCCACGGCTTCGTTGGGCGATGCATTACCCACGGCTGTGCCGTAGGGGCCGGGCAGTCCTGTCTGGGGGACAGGCATACCGCGCCCACCGCCGATTGATCGGCCTGTTGCTGCATTATTTTGTTAAAGTCCATTCTCGGCCCCGCGACGCCTGGAGAACTGGTTACATCCCATTCTCGGCCTCGCGTGGGGGGATGCTACTACGACGATAGAAAAGGCAGAAGATCGCTTACGTTAGCCCCGCGAGGAATACATGGATTCGCCGGGTTCTAGATTTTGATGGCATCATAAGCTATGCTCACAGATTCTAGATTCAACGCCAAACTGCTCGTAGGGGCCGATTGATCGCGCCCACCGCCGATTGATCGGCCTCACATAGCGGCATGAAGAGGACGGATTGCTGCTATACCTGATCTGCCGGGTTATTGACGTTGTATGCCTATTATACTCCACGGTGGGGGGATGCGCAAACGTACTATTGAGCGATCACAGGGCACACCCCTACGGGCATGGCAGCGTCACGGTGAAGGTCGCTCCCCTCTCCGGTTCGCTATCAACCGTAATCGTCCCATGGTGGGCACGGGCTATGGCGATAGCGATGGCAAGACCAAGGCCCGTGCCGCCAATCGGCGCGCCATTGGCAGTCGGAACCTGCTGGCCGCGGTAGAAGCGATCAAAAATGTGAGGCAGGTCTTCGGACGAGATGCCCTGTCCTCTATCGATGACCTGGATAACAGCATTCTCGCCCTGTTTGTCAAGACGCAGGATGATTGAGCTAGTGTTGCTTGAACAGCCGTATTTTACCGCGTTGTCGAGCAGAATCAGCAGCATTTGTTTGAGCCGCTCGGGATCACCTTGTAGTTTCAGGCGCTCCTGTGTCACCAGATCAAGAGATATTTTGCACTGCTCCGGCGCCTGGTTGCGGATTTGCCGCACACTCTCTATGGCGATATCAACCAGGTCGGTTGAGCGCATTTCGAGCGGCCGATTCTCATCCAGGCGCGCCAGGGTCAGCAGGTCGTTGACCAGCCGCGTCATGCGGTCGGCCTCGTACTTCATCAGTTGCAGCACGCGCTGCGCTGTCGCCGGGTCATCCTTTGCGCCTCGCATCAGCACTTCGGTGAAGCCGCGCAGCGAGGTGATCGGCGTGCGCAGTTCGTGCGAGGCATCAGAAACAAAGCGCCGCGCTCGCCTCTCCGAATCCTGCTGCTCTTCCAGCAATTGCTCCAGGCGGTCGGCCATCTGGTTAAAGCTGGCCGCCAATGTCCCGATTTCATCTTCGCTATTCGGTACCCGCACGCGCCGCTGCATATCCCCGCGCGCCATCGCCTGCGTAGCCCCGATCATCTGCCTCAGCGGGCGTAGCATTACACCCGTCAGCAAGAGAATGATAATGGCTCCTAGAACAATCATCACCAGCGCGGTGATAATGATCACAAGCAACAGAATGCGCAGCGTCGCGTGTTCTATGCTGTAGGAAGTCGTCGCCGCCAGGTAGCCCTGGAACTGGCTCTTACCCGGGCAGCTGAGGGCCGGTTGCACCGATAATAACAGTCCATCGAACGAAGTATCGGAGTTTGCGCCCGTGAATGTTTGCGTAGCGGTAGGATGCCATGTGCTGAAAAATGACGCGTCAATATACTGAAATGTGCTGCCCCTTGCAGCTGCCGCGTTCCCGCTATTGCTGCCCGCAATGATCTTGCCCGATGCATTCAACAGGTAAATCGAGTCAAGATCGTCGGTTGTTTCTTCCTGACCAAGAAAATTAGCGGCGTTCGAGAGCGAGACATTGTTACAGAGATCGCGCACCAGCTGCGTTCGCAACAGCACCACACGCTGCGGAAAGGCCAGTTGTGCATCATGTAGCAGCGAACTGGAGATGGAATTATACGTAAACAGGCTCAGAATGATCGCGAAAAGCGCGAACAGGGTAATATAGACAGTGGCGAGCCGCCAGCGTAAAGTCAAAAAGGAGTGCAACCAGCGATTCCGCTGGGGCGGTTGTCCTGGCGGTTCCCCACCCTGCGAATCGTGAGATTCACCATATGGGATGGCAGTGGCGTCAGTCTGTTCATCTTTACCGGCGGAAGATGTCTCGATAGGGTAAAGTAATGGTGCCATATGGAAGTAAGCAGGAACGCCCAGGATAGATACCCAGATTCCAGATGACATACACCTACCCTTTCAATACATACCCGACTCCCCGCACGGTCTGGATCAGACGAGGTGTGCTGGGAGAATCCTCGATTTTCTCCCTCAAATATCTCACGTAGACTTCGATGATGTTAGTTTCACCCAGAAAATCGTAGCCCCACACACGGTTGAGAATTGTCTGCCGGTCCAGCACCTGCCGTGGATGGCTCATAAAGAGATGCAGCAGATTATATTCCGTCGCCGTCAGTTCAATCAGCCGCCCGGCCCGCGTCACCTCGCGTGTAGCAGTATTGATCTGCAAATCTCCAAATTGGAGTATCTGACTGCTGCTGCCGTCGCCACCATCATCCTTGCCACGGCTCTGCCTCCGCAGGATCGCTCGAATGCGCGCCACCAGCTCCTCAAAACTGAACGGCTTCGGCAGGTAATCATCAGCTCCCGTATCCAACCCCACCACGCGGTCGCGCACCTCATCCTTCGCCGTCACCATCAGAATCGGAATATCCCGCGTCGTCGGATTAGACCGCAGGCGGCGGCAGACCTCCAGACCATCCATGCCCGGCAGCATCAGATCCAGAATGATTAAATTGGGATTGAGCCGCTGAGCCGCCGCTAATCCCTGCGGCCCGTCTGGAGCCGACTCGACATGGAAGCCTTCGTACTTCAGTCCTAATTTGATCAGTTCAATGATATTTTCTTCATCGTCGATAACCAGCACCGTTGATGTAGCCGAATTGTCCGTATTTGCCTGTACGCGAGCTTCCTGATACATAGTATTCGCTCCTGATGAATTGGAATAGGTGAAGCACGACTTCACTGGTATTATAGATATTCCTTAAAGAATACGCAAGGCAACATGCATAAACCCCTCTCTTTCTCAGCAGAAATTAATCTCTGCTTGATCCTTTCTTGAATATCGCGGATTATAATACAGGCAGAAAATCCTCCCATTGTGGTGACTTTCTGTTGAGCGCATATTACAATACCTATGATAATAGAAAACTATGTTGGAGGATGAGCGATGAGTACACGAACTCTTATCATTGTTGGGTCATTGCTCGTAATAGTGATGGGTGCCGCCGGCTTTGGCCTGGCTTACGCCGTATCACATGCGAGTTCGGGAACAGCGAGCGTTACTCCTACTCCCACAACGGTACCCACAACCACGACGACGACAAAAACAAAGAATAAAAATAAGGAAAAGAATTACACAGGCACCATTCAATCCATCGGCACAAATGAATTTGTCATGACGCAGTCAGGCAAAAAGGCGAAAACCTTGACCGTCATGGTCAGCGACCAGACAACCTATACGAGCAGCACCGGTGGCACAATCACCTTCAGCGACCTGAAGCCAGGAGATCAGGTGACCGTAAAAGGTTCATTAAGCGGTCAAACATTAACCGCCACCAGCGTCACAGTCACATCATGAACCTCAGGCAAAAAGTCTAAATTTTGCTCGCAAAACCTCTTGACAGTAGGGGCACTCATCATTATACTTATTCGTAACCGGTTACGTAAACGGTTTCGCAATCGGTACCGGTTCCGGTTACATAGTCAAAAATTTATGTTTATGCCAGGGACAGAGCTTTTAGCCGCCTTGTAAAGAAGATCAAGAGGGCCTGGTATGTCGAATAAGCTCACCATCTCGGATATCGCGCGTTTAGCCGGCGTCTCCAAGGCAACTGTTTCTCGCGTCTTGAATCAGAAACCAGACGTGGACCCGGAGACCAGGGAGCGCATACTGCGCATTATGGATGAGCAAGGCTTTGTACCCAGTATCGCCGCGTCAGGCCTGGCCGGTGGCCGAAATCGTCTGCTCGGCGTGTTGGTACCCGCATTAACGTGGCCCCTTATTCCAGAGATCATGCGTGGCATAGGCGACGTGATCGAAACCACTTCCTACGAACTTATTTTGTATAGTATTACCGAAGCCAATCATGACAAAGACCGCAGCGATGTCATCGATCGTATCGTCGGCACAAAACTCGCATCTGGCCTGCTGGCTATATTTCCCGGCCCTTCCTCCCATCACCTTGGCGAATTACACCGGCGCGATTTTCCTGTTGTCCTGCTTGATGACCAGCGCTTGCCGCCAGAAAATACACCCTGGATCAGCGCTGACAATCGCGTAGGAGCATATGAGGCAACGCGGCATTTAATCCAGTTGGGGCATACACGTATCGCGCATATTCAGGGGCCGCTCAAGTACAAGGTCTCGCATGATCGCTATGAAGGATACTGCCAGGCGCTGCGCGAGGCCGGTATCACCATCGATCCCGCGCTGGTTATACAGGGGGATTTTATGCCCTCTGGCGGCAAGGAATGCGCGCGCGCTCTCTTTGAATTGCCTGAGCGCCCAACTGCTATTTTCGCTGCCAGTGACTACATGGCCTACGGCGTTATGGCGGCAGCTGAGGAGTATGGCTTGCGTATACCCGATGATCTGGCCCTGGTAGGCTTCGACGACCTGCCCGCGTCTGCTCACATGCAACCCGCGCTTACCACCGTCAGGCAGCCATTCTTTGAAATGGGGCAACGCGGAATTGAACTTCTACTCTCCCTGGTGGATTCGCCGCGCTCTGTTAACGGCTGGAATGGATATAGCCCGGCGCTCAAATCATCAAGTCGCCTTTCGCCACTACCTGCGCAGGTAGAAGATAAACCCGTCCGTCTTCAATTAGCAACAACTCTTGTAGTGCGTGCATCTTGTGGCGCTTCTCAACGTTTAACAATCCCATCGTAAAGGAGAAACTCAGGCAACCACTTCGAACTGGAAGAGAGTTTTGAGAACCTTACGGCGCGCAATTCTATTTGTCCGTATACTTATACGGTCATAGTGTCATCTTGTTGTCTGTTTCACAATCCGGCCGGAAAAGTCTCTCGTTTGTGGCGAGGGCAAAGCTTTATCCGGCTCGTAAGGAAGACAAATATTGGATCGTTTCCGGCATCCATTAACGAGGAGGTTAATCATGGCTCCCAATCCAACACCCCCACCGGCGCATCGCTATCGGCGTATAGCGACTATTTGCTCATTGTTGCTCATCGTGGCAACTATTCTCGCCGCCTGCGGAACTACCGGCAACGGCACCAGTAGCTCTTCAGGCAGCAACACAACCCTGCGTGTGCTTTCTGCCCCTGGACAACCCAATCCCGATTTCTTCAATCCGTTCTTTGATACCAACCAGGGCGGTGATTTTGGCGCGCAGGGCCTGCTGTACGAAACACTCTACTTTACCAACCTGTATAACGGCCAGACCCAGCCCTGGCTCGCCACCGCTGCGAACTACAACAGCGACCTGACACAGTTGACGTTCACCCTGCGTTCAGGCGTCAAATGGAACGACGGCCAGCCTTTCACCAGCCAGGATGTCGTCTTCACCTTCAATTTGATGCAGCAGCATCCCGCGCTCGACCAGAACGGTGTCTTGCCCCTCATCAAGAGTGTGACGGCGCCCGATAGCAGCACGGTGGTATTCACACTAACCCACCCGGACAGCACGGCGCTCTTCCACATCGGTGACCAGGTCTTCATCGTGCCACAGCATAGCTGGTCCAACATCAGCGGCGACCCGGCCAAGTTCGCCAACGACAACAAGCCCGTCGGCACAGGCCCCTACCTGCTCAGCAACTTCACCCCCGACCTGATCACCTACGTCGCCAATCCCAATTATTGGGGCACAAAGCCAAAAGTGCAGAAGATTCAGGTGCCCTCGATCAAAGACAACAGTACCGCGATTACCGATATGATCCAGGGCAAGCTCGACTGGATGGGGACCGGCTGGAACCCCGACTACGATCCGCTCTTCACCGGCAAGGACTCGCTGCACAATCATACCTGGTTTGCCGCCAGCAATACGGTCATGCTGTACCTCAATTTGCAAAAGGCCCCTTTCAATAACCTCAATGTGCGCAAAGCCATTAACGCGGCCATTAACCGCACGCAGTTGCCGCAGGGCGTCGCAAAATATGCCCAGATTGCCAATCCCACCGGCATCATCATACCGACGCTGAATGATTGGATCGCGCCCCAGTACCAGAGCATGTCTTTCGACACCGGCACCGATAAGGTGGCGACCTACATGCAGGCGGCAGGATTCACAAAGGGCAGCGATGGTTTCTACCGCGATGCCAGCGGGAAAGAGTTGAGCATATCGGTCGATGTAGTCAATGGTTGGAGCGACTGGGACCAGGACGTACAGTTCATCGTCAATGATCTGAACGCCGCCGGTATCAAGGCCTCCGTCAACTCGGAAAGCGGCTACACCCCGTATTATAACGACATCTCAACCGGCAACTACCAGGCCGCTATCAGCTGGACGAACAGTGGCCCCACTCCCTACTATGCCTATTATGCCCTGCTCAGCAGCGCGAACTCGGCCCCGCCCGGAAAATCCGTCGTCGGCACCAACTTCGAACGCTGGGATGCCTCGACCAGCAATGGCTATGCCGCGCAGACCGATAAGCTTCTCCAGCAGTATCAATCTTCCGCTGATATCAATGTGCAGAAGCAGGCCATCGCGGGCATCGAAGACATTATGGTCAGCCAGTTGCCTGTGCTGCCCTTGACCGTCAATGTCTATTGGGACGAATATACAACGAAAAACTGGCAGGGATGGCCCGACGCCAGCAATCCCTACGATTCAGGCGCGCCTTACAATATGCCCGATGCCGAGAACGTCATTCTCCATTTGACGCCAGCGTCCTGATAACAGGGCGAATGGGGAATGACGCCGTAGGGGCCGATTGATCGCGCCCAGCGCCGATTGATCGGCCCGGCGTCCCTTGCCGGATTATGTTGTGAAACATCATAATCTGGCCCCTACCTGTTCCCACTATGCCCTGAGACGGAGAGGAGATGAAGTGCGATGCGCTTTCTCTTGAGGCGTGTGACCTTCTATTTGATTGCGCTATGGGCCGCGATCACCTTCAATTTTATCATCCCGCGCCTGATGCCCGGCGACCCCGCCGAAGCCTATATCGCCAAATTGCAGACGCAGCAGATCACGCGCGCGCAAATCGATGCCATCCGCGCCGAATTCGGCGTCAATCCGAACGTGCCCATCTGGAAGCAGTACCTTGATTATCTGAACGGCATCCTGCACGGCAACCTGGGTATTGCAACCTCGCAGTTTCCCTCGCAGGTCTCCGATATCCTGCGCCAGAGCTTACCCTGGACGATTGGCCTGGTTGGCTCTGCCCTGATCATCAGTTTTATCATCGGTACATTAGTGGGCATGTTGATCGCATGGCGGCGCGGCTCCTGGTACGATACCGTCACGCCGCCCATCCTGACGTTTTTCTCTGCCGTGCCTTATTTCTGGATGGCCCTGGCCCTGGTGTATATCTTCGGCGTCAACCTCAACTGGTTCCCGACCGATAGCGGCTATGATGTCTTCAGCGTCACTCCCGGTTGGAGCATGGATTTCATCAGCAGCGTAATCCAGCATGCGGTCCTGCCGGTAGCGACGCTGGTACTTGGTTCGCTGGCCGGTTGGGTCCTCACCATGCGCAATACGATGGTCACAACGCTTTCAGAAGATTATCTGCTCATGGCGCAGGCGAAAGGTCTGCCTGAAAGACGGGTAATGGTCAACTACGCGGCCCGTAACGCCATTTTACCCAGCATCACCAGCTTCTCCATCTCGCTTGGTCTGGTTGTGAGCGGCTCGCTGCTGACGGAGATCGTGTTCAACTATCCTGGCATCGGCTTTGCCCTCTATAAAGGCGTGCAGGCCGATGATTACGCCCTGGTTGAAGGATGTTTCCTCGTCATCGCGCTGGCGGTGCTGATCGCCAATTTCCTGTCCGAGCTGGTCTATGCGTTCCTCGATCCGCGCGTGCGGCAAGGGAGGAGCTAGTAGATGCAGGTAACAAATCTCACCGATGCGCAAATCCAATCCGCGACCATATTAGACAGAGCAAGGGGCCGCGGAAGCAGTATCCTGCGTGTCCTCACATCCAATCCCAAAATCACTTTCGGTACCACAGTGGTAGCTCTTTTTGTGCTGGTGGCGATAGCGGCTCCATTGCTGACTCCCTATAACCCGGATGCCAGCGTCGTTGTCGGCTCGCTGCCCCCCTCGCCCGCGCACATTCTGGGCACCACCGGCCTGGGGCAGGATATGTTCGCCCAGATCGTCTATGGCGCGCGTGTCTCGTTGCTGGTTGGCTTCGCCGCCGCCATCGGTTCCACTTTCCTGCAGGTATTTTTTGGGCTGACCTCCGCCTTTTTTGGCGGCGTCATCGACGAAGTGCTTTCCCTGATCATCAACGTCTTTCTCGTGCTGCCAGGCCTGCCGCTGACGATTGTACTGGCTTCGTTAGCCAGCACCGCCGACGCCGCGAATAAAAACGAATTCGTCATTGCCCTGGTGCTGCTCTTCACCTCATGGAGCTACGGAGCTCGTGTCCTGCGAGCGCAAACGCTCTCATTAAAAGAGCGCGAATTCGTAACTGCCGCCCGCTCATCCGGTGAAAGCTCCCTGCGCCTGATCTTTGCCGAGATACTGCCCAATGAGGCCGCTCTGGTCGCTTCTACCTTTATCGGAACATTTGTGTACGCGGTAGGGGCGGAAGTGGCGCTGGAATTTCTTGGCCTCGGTGATACATCGAAAGCCAGTTGGGGCGAAATATTATACTGGGCGCAAAATAATGGAGCGCTTATCGTAGGAAAATGGTGGCAATTCGTACCGGCAGGCTTATGCGTTGCCATCCTCTGCGCAAGCCTGACCTTTATCAATTTTGGCATCGACGAACTGGCAAACCCTCGCCTGCGCAACGAAGGCAAGCTTGCCAGCCGCAAACAAAAGAAAAAGACTGCTGACCGACCAATCTCGTAGGGGCGTACCCTTGAGGTCGCCCGCCATGTTCATAACTAAGGAGCCTAAATGAGCATTACCGACGATACAAAACGCGCAGGAGCCGCGCAGGACGATATCGCCGCCCAGACGCAGCCCCGGGGCCGCGCAAAGAGCGCCTTCCCGGCGGACTTTCTATGGGGCGCGGCCAGTTCCGCTTATCAGGTCGAGGGAGCCACACATGAAGACGGGCGTGGCATGTCGATCTGGGACCGTTTCGTGACCATCCCCGGCGCTATTTACGACGGTCAGACAGCTGATATTGCTGCCGATCATTATCACCTGATGGAGCAGGATGTGACTCTAATGGCCCGCCTGGGTTTGAGCTCCTACCGCTTCTCCATCGCCTGGCCGCGTATCCTGCCGGATGGCACAGGCAGCGTGAACAAGAAAGGCCTGGATTTTTATGATCGCCTGGTCGATGCTCTCCTTGCCAGGGGAATACAACCTCTGGCCACCCTCCACCACTGGGATTTACCGCTCGCTTTGCAGGAGCGGGGCGGTTGGCTCAATCGTGATACGGCATATGCCTTTGCCGACTATGCCACGGTCGTAGCCCAACGCCTGGGAGATCGCGTCAGGTGGTGGCTGACGCATAACGAACCCTGGTGCATCGCCTACCTCGGTTATGGCCTTGGCATGCACGCCCCGGGCATACGAGATGTGCAGATGGCAGTGACTGTTGGGCATCACGTACTGCTCTCTCATGGACTGGCGGTATCGCGCCTGCGAGCGCATACCAGTGCAGGCGTGCAGGTGGGTATCGCCATCGATTTCTACCCCGTCTATGCCGCCGATAACCAGCCTGAAACACTCGCCGGCCTGGAAAAGGCCGACGCTTTCCGCAATCGCTGGTTCCTGGACCCCGTTTTTCGTGCAAGCTATCCTGAGCATCTTTTTGCCGACATGGGCGTTCTTCCGCCACCAATCCAGGACACCGACTTCACTATCATCGCAACTCCCATCGACTTTCTCGGCGTGAATTATTATTCGCGCATCATGGTGCGCGGATTGCCAGAGCCTGAGCAACAGAACACGGCCGCTAAGCAAGAGGCGCGACCCGGCGGCGCGCAATTAAACCAGCCACCGGTCGCTGAAAGATATGAGGCGGTCAAACAGGTGCCAGGATCGTCTTATACCGAGATGGGCTGGGAGATTTATCCCTCGGGATTGGCCAATATTTTGACACGCCTCAATCGTGAGTACGGGCCGAAAGCGCTACTCGTGACCGAAAGCGGCGCCGCGTTCAACGATCAATGGGATGGTGGCCATACCGTCCACGATTCGCAGCGCACTCAATACCTGCGCGAGCATATTGCTACCCTAGAGCAGGTAGTCGCTCAGGGCGTACCCGTGAAAGGTTACTTCGTCTGGTCGCTGACGGATAACTTCGAATGGGGGGAAGGATACAGCAAGCGTTTCGGCCTGGTCTACATCGATTACCCAACGCAGCGCCGCATCGTCAAAGATAGTGGCTACTGGTACGCCTCGTTCCTGGCCTCACAGCGCAGGACGTAGGAACAACTTCGGGCCGGGGATTCTTCGCTGCGCTCAGAATGACATCCGCAAGGCCACCCACCTGGACAGCCGATCTTGATCGTGAAAATTCATCGTCCCCCGTAGGGGCCGATTGATCGCGCCCACCGCCGATTGATCGGCCTCGCACCGCTTGCCGGGTTATTTCGTCAAACCCCATGATCGGCCCCCGGATTCCCACGGCAATTTGTTCAACTCAGATTCGCAACCCGTTCGTTTCCTCTGTCTCCCTTTCCTTGCCAGAAATCGTGCGGACAGAGCTAGAAGAGGCCAGAAGCGACTTTCTGGCTCTGCTTGTTTCTCTCTCGGAGACCGACTTGCAGCAGAAGAGCGTCACGTCCGCCTGGACCGTCAAAGAAGTGCTGGTCCATATCGTCTTCTGACTGAGGCAAACCCCTGGCGTCGTCAGAATGGTGCGCACCGGCCGGGGCATCCGTAGGATTCCCACGCCCCTGTTCAACTGGCTCAATCTGTGGCTGGCGCGCGTGGCGGCCTGGCGACAAACCCGCCAGACTCTGGCTATGTATGGAAGAGTGAAAAGGAAGCACAATCCAGCTTGTAGAGCCATCAAAACTATGTTATCATAGAAATGGCAATGGGCTTGTTCCCCCTACAAAGGCGGAAGAAAGCGACCGGCCGGCGAAAAATTTGGGGCAAGGCGCACAGAGGGGAAAGCGACCTGGATAAAGCATACCGGTGACAGGCACGATCGGCAAACTGACAAGGAGTACAACATGATCGAGCGAGCGAGGGATGAGGTAGCCTCCTACTATTATTATGACAGCCACCCCACCGAGGAGGATCTGATGGGGGAGTCACCATCGCACGCCGCCCTGGTTCATTATCTGATGGAAGTCCTGACCTGGCTGTTTCGCGATCAGCTGTGCGCCGTCTATGAAAACTTCAATTTCTACCAGACCAATAACAGGAATGAAAAGCCACTCGCCCCTGATATCGCTGTCATCAAGGGCGCCCAATACCTTCCCGTCCGTAGCTGGCGCATTGGCGTGACCGGGCCTGCTCCACAGGTGGTCTTCGAAATTGCGTCCGAGGAGACCTGGATGCGCGACCTGCTGGAAAAGCCAGATCGCTATGCAAGGATGGGGGTTCAGGAATATTTTGCCTATGACCCGAACCAGCCGCAGGTGTGGCGCAATCAACCTTACCGGCTCTGTGGATGGCGGCTCGACAAAGAGAGTGGTCTGATGCAGCAGATAATCCCCGGTCCTGATGGACGCTTATGGAGCGAGCAACTCGACAGCCTGCTGATTCCCGATGGTCCTAAGCTTCACCTCTATGATTATGCCGGCGATGTGCGGTTAACAAGAAGTGGGGCCGAGGCCATGGCCCGGCAAGCCGCCGAGAGGCGAGCAGCAACTGAAGCACAATCCAGGCGCTTCGCCGAGAGACGCGCTCAAGCCGCCGAGAGGCGAATGCAGGCTGAATTGCAGGCTCGCCAGATAGCCGAGAGGCGAGCGCAGGAGGAGGCCGAGAAAGCACGCCTGCTTGCTGAGAGACTGCGCTCCCTCGGTATCGACCCGGATCAGGTACTTTAGGCGCGCTTGCCAGAAACGCATCCATGCTCTATCATATAACAAGGCGTCCGTCATGGATCATTTTTTGAAATGTTACCTCACCTGAGAATGATAGAGCAGTATGGCTACATTAATAAAAAATTCGCCCGGGAATAAAAGTAGCAAGAAGCCCCACAAAAAAAAGGTGCTTTCGCCCCGGCAGCGTTTCAAGCGGCGGCTTCTCTATAAATTGCGCCATCCCGCGGATACCGTCTGGGGATGGCTCAGTTCGGTGCGCACCGCTATTTTTCTCATCTCGGCTATTGCCCTGGTCAGTCTGATCGGCATTTATTTTGTGCAGGCCCCCGGCGAAGTACTAAACGACCCGACCGCCTATGCCGCCTGGGTGCAGCAAAATGCTTTGCCCCGCTACGGCTCGCTCACACCGGTCTACGATAGCCTGCAGTTTTTCAAAATCTTCTCCAGCTGGTATTTCATGCTCCTGCTCACCATCCTGGCCTTGAGCATCGTCGTCTGCACGCTGAACCGCGCGCCCGCCATCTGGCAGAATTTCCGCCATCCCTTGCTGAGGCGCAGCGATAAATTCTATGTGAACGCACTTGAACGCGCCGAATTCTCTCATCATGATGCCGTATCGTGGACGCAGATGGCCCTGCGCAGGCGTCATTATCGCGTGCGCAGCGTCGTTGGAGAGGATGAAATCACCTATCTCTATGCCAACAAAAATTCCTGGGCCACACTCTCTACATTTGTCTTTCACGCCGCGCTGGTCACGCTCTTGCTGGCCGGTGTCCTCTCGCAGTGGCATGGCTTCGCGCCCGATAGCCCCGCCAGGCGCTTCCTGCCCGCGCCAATCGTCAGCCTTTCAGACAGCCTGGCCGGGTTTACCTTTGATCAGGCGTTACCCGATGGACAGAGCGCAATCGTCTATCCTCGCGGCACCCCGCATAATATCAGTTTTCGCGCCAACTCTTTTCGCGCTACTTTTGACCCCAAAACCGGCCTGCCCACCGATTATGTCACCGACCTCAGCGTCTATAAGGATGGCGAGCTGGTCGCGCACAGCGACCACCTGCGCGTCAACGATCCGCTCTCCTATGATGGCATCGTCTTCCACCAGTCCTCGCTGATCCCATCGGTCAATATCACCATCAGCGATGCGAACGGCTGCCTGCTCTGCGATGAGCCAATCGTACTCGATCAAACCGCCAACATTTCCCCCAACCTCACCGTGGATTACGCCAATGGCATACCGGTGCCTGGCACGAACATGACGGTCAGCGTCCTGTTCCGGCATCTTCCATCTCAACAGCTCGCCCAGGTGCAGGATCCGATCATACTGGTCGGCGTCGGCGTGCCGGGCGCGCCTGTTAACCAGGATAAAGTGCTGGTCAACCTGCGCCCGGGGCAAACACTTCCCAGTTTCGACAAGCAGTGGAAGGTCACACTGAACAGTGCCAGCGAGGCCACGGTCCTGCTTGTGACCAGAGACACGGGTTCCATCCTGGTCTGGCCGACGGCGGTTATCTTGATCCTGAGCCTGTGCGTCACATTTTATTTCCCACAGCGCCGCATCTGGGTGCGCATCTCCGGCCAGCGCGTGCAAATGGCCGCACTGCGCGAACACTTCACGAATATCCGTACCGATTTGCTCAGCGTTACAAAGGAAGCCAGGATGTATGAAAAAGTTGTAGAGAGTTAACCAACCAGGCGAGTGTGCTGCTCAAACCATTGACAGCCTTTTGCTCCTGATATATTCTAGCAATATAAAGCCATCAATGGAACTGGTCGCGTCGCACACTGGAGGATAAAGGACAGCATGAAATTAACCATGAAAGGCGATTATGGCTTGCGCGCCATGCTCGATATGGCCGCCTATTATGGGCAGGGACCGATTGAAAGCGCCGATATCGCCAATCGCCAATACATACCCGAGCAATATCTCGACCAGATTCTGATGGCGCTGCGTAAAGAAGGTCTGGTGAAAAGTGTCCGCGGCCCCAGGGGCGGTCATATGCTTGCGAAACCCCCATCGCATATCACTATGGGCGAAGTGATGCATGCCCTTGAGGGATATGTGCCTCCCATGGAATGCTTGCCCAACCCGGATTTTTGTAAGCTCTCGCCCGGATGCGCCCTGCGCGAAGTCTGGCAAAAAATCGACGCAATGACCCAGCAGGTCCTCAATACGACAACGATTGAAGAACTGGCGCAGCGACATCGCACCGGCAGCAACGAAACAATGTATTATATTTGACCGGGGAAAACTCATTATTCGCCCTTGTATTTTATAAAATGGGAGCGGTAGCAAGTGGTTGTGAACTGGCAAGACCCACCAGGTGATGACAAATTGATAGCCATCGTCGAAGATGATGCGGCTCTCGCAAACCTCTTCCGTGATATCCTGGCATACGATGGACGCTGGCGCCTGTGTATTTTTGCCGACGGGCAGGATGCCAGAGACCAGCTGCCTGAGCTACACGCCTCCCTCATCATTTTAGACGTTGGACTGCCCAACCTGGACGGCGTATCGCTTTATAAAATACTGCGCGGGCACAACAATACCCGCAATACACCAATCATCGTCATTAGTGGCAGCCATGACTGGGAACTCCATCGCATGGGCTTGCAAAAAGGCATCCTGCTCCGCAAACCCTTTAACGTGCAAGAATTGCTTTTTATGATCTCGGCCTTGCTGGATGCCTGAAAGAAAAATTATGACCCACTGGGAAAAAGATACCACCGAACTCATCGGTCGCACGCCACTTGTCGCATTGAAGCGCGTGACTGCCGGTATGCCGGCCACCGTGCTTGCGAAACTCGAAATGTTCAGCCCCGGCGGCAGCGTTAAAGATCGCGCCGCCTTACAAATGATCTGCGAAGCAGAATCGCAAGGACTACTGCGCCCCGGCGGTACTATCACCGAACCATCAAGCGGCAACATGGCCATATCCCTTGCCTGGATCGCCGCCGCCCGTGGCTATTCATGCATTCTCACCATGCCTGATACTATCCACATCGAGCGACGCCTGCTCTTGCAGCGCTTCGGCGCGCAGGTCATCCTCACACCCGGAAACCAGGGCATGCGTGGAGCCATCAATAAGGTCACCGAACTGCGCACTACCCGCCCCAACTGCTGGTACCCGCAGCAATTTTACAACCAGGCCAACCCGCGTGCTCATCGCGAAGGTACAGCACTTGAAATCTGGCAGGACACAGCAGGGGCCGTCGATATCGTCGTCATCGGCGTTGGCACCGGCGGAACATTAACCGGTGTCGCCGAAGGCATACGCGCCCGCAAGCCATCGCTTGAAGTCGTAGCCGTCGAACCCGCCTCCTGCGCGATCCTATCGGGTGGCCGCCCCGGCCCACACCGCATCGAAGGCCTCGGCGCGGGCTTTATCCCGGATACGCTTCGCCGCGACCTCATCGACCGCGTTATTCCAGTTACCGATGCCGATGCCACCGCCGCCGCCATCCGCATCATGCGCGAAGAAGGCCTTTCTATCGGTATCAGCAGTGGTGCGGCAGCCTGGGCCGCCCTGCAGGAAGCGAGCAAAGAAGAGAATCGCGGCAAAGTCATTGTTACCATCTTCCCCAGCGCCGCCGAACGCTACCTCCATTCCATCCTCTTTGATGACCTTCGGGCCACATCGTAACCGCTCGTATCCCTCATTCGTAGTGAACTACGAGTTTCAAGCTCTACTGGAAACGGCTCTGTTACCTGGATGCCATTTTCGGCGTATATGATGAAGTGGCCATCTAGATCAATGAGAAGTGGCGAAGAAAAACATGATCGAATCCCAGGAAGCTCCCTTTATCTACCGGCTGAAACGAACATCGTACCTGCATACCCGGCGAATAGCGTGGCTACTAATAGCCGGTTCTTTTGTATGCGCAGTCGCCTGCATACTACTGAGTCTGCGGCTCTTTCCAACGTACTCGCACACGTTTACCCTCTATCTCAAATGGCAAGATGCCCTGCTTGCCACCCTGGTATTTACCGCGCTGCTGGCTCTCGGCAGCTGCGTGCTTGTGCTCCGGTTCCTTTATGCCCTACAAGCCGGATACTCCCGCTGGATGCTACAGCTGCAAGGCAACACATTCACGGGTAGAGATCTCTCGCCCAAAAACCTGTCCAGCATTTACTGGTTAGTGAGTACCGTTTTTGGCTGCTTTCTCGCCGCCCTTGTCGGGCTTGTACCACTTATTTTGATTGGTTGGACCCTGCGCCTGCCACATCCCTTGCTCGTCGTCCTGGGAACCTCCCTGGCCAGTATCCTGAGCCTGGCAGGATTGATCGTCACCGCTATAGCGCTGGCTTTTGTCCTGATTGGCTTCGCCGGCAGCATCTCATTTTGCCGCAAGATGGGCGCCCCTCAAACCTATAACCTCACGCAACAGGCATCCATCAGCATCAATGGCTTCGTTCTCTCGATCCTCTATCCCGACCAGCAGGAATCGCTCTTCGATCTCAACCTGCTCGAACCAGCCGACGCCCGCCACCTCTTACATCTTCTCCATGAACGCTGGTTCGCCGCGCAATCCGATTGGAACCCTACTCTGGGCCAGGAGATCGAAGAAGCCCTGTGCCAGGCAGAACGCGCCGCCCTGACCGTGTGAAAGAGGTGACCTCCCAAATCTCCCCTTGCGCGAACCGGCACTTTGTTATGTATAATAGGTGCGGGTTCCACAACAAACGAAAAGAAACACAGGAGAAAAAAAACAGTTATGCGACTTGGTTTGCAAGTTCCCAATTTCACGTGGCCCAATGGCCAGGCCAATCTCGGCGATACCTTTGGCCTGATCGCCCAACGGGCAGAGCGCGCGGGCCTCTACAGCCTGTGGGTAATGGACCACTTTTTCCAGATTCCCAATGTTGGCCCGGTGGAAAACGAAATGCTTGAAGGATGGAGCGCGCTGGCTTTCGCCGCCGGCCGCACCAATCGCATCAAATTAGGCACCATGGTCACCGGTGTAACCTATAGATATCCCGGTATTCTGGTTAAAACCGCTACAACCCTCGATGTCCTTTCCCACGGGCGCGCCTACCTTGGTATTGGCGCCGCCTGGAACGAGCAAGAGCATCGTGGCCTGGGCGTGCCTTTCCCGCCACTGAAAGAGCGTTTCGAGCGCCTGGAAGAGACGTTACAGATTGCGCTCCAGATGTGGTCAGGCAACGAAGAGGCCTTCAACGGCAAACACTACCAGCTCGAGCGCCCGCTCAGTTCGCCCCAACCGGTGCAGAAGCCGCATCCACCTGTTTTGATCGGTGGAACCGGCGAGCGCAAAACACTGCGCCTGGTCGCGCAATATGCCGATGCCTGTAATATCTTCGCCCGTATCGGCAAAGATGAATTGCAGCGTAAATTGCAAATCCTGCGCGAGCATTGCGAAGCCATCGGACGCCCCTATGAGCAAATCGAAAAGACGACCCTGGATTCACTGAAGATCACGCGCAATGGCGGCGGCGACGCCATCACTCCGGCCCAGGCTATTGACCGCTTCGCCGAACTCGCGGCGCTCGGCATAGACCAGGCCATCTTCAGCCTTCGCAACGTCTCTGACCTGGAGCCTTTCGATCTGCTCATGACTGAGATCGTTCCCGCCGTCTCGAAAATCGTCCCCGCCGGGCGCTAACCGGTACGGTTCGGGTGTGTATCGCCGTATCATCGACCCTCCAGGGCGATTGCAACGGTGATACACTTTGACAAATGAATTGAATAATATGCCCGCCCACCAGGCCCCTGGGACTCGCCCAAGGGGCCGATTCTCATCATCACCCCCGACTTCTTTTCCCAATTTCCTCAACAACTTGCAATACTTTTAAGATTCTGGCGTCTTATGATTATGAGAGCTGCTTTTGCCAGCCTATACACTCTATGCTATGATTGAAGTGCAGCTCGTCCTATGAAATACATCATTGGGCCGCTCTCACGCTTCAAAGAGTACGACAATACTCGTATTTTTTATTCGCTCGCTCTATCAAAGCAATCGAGAGAGGTCACATCTTGCTGGCGTAATATACCTATAGATATTTACTCGTTTAGAAAGAAGCCATCATGAGTCGTTCGGTCTCCCAGGTTTCTCGCAGGCCCGGTCGTACCGGTCTGGCCGCGTTTCCCTCTATGGTGACGCTTGCCCTCTGGCAACTGCGTCAGACCTGGCGTTTGCTGCTGATTGTCGGCGCAGGCATGATCGCAGCTGTAATACTCGTTTGCGCTGTGCCTCTCTATTCTCAGGTCACTATGAGCGCCGGGCTGCGCGACGCCCTCAACGCCTCTCCTCTCGCGAATGCCATCACTATTACCAGTTCTGCTCCGCTCGTCTCACAGCAAGCTATCGGCCAGGTTCAGCAGCAACTGAATCAGGAAATGCAGAGCAACCTTGGTCCGTTCATCAACAGCACGCCCCAGGTTTCTGTGCAAAGCCAGGGCATCAATATCAACACCTTTGACCAGGTGCAGCTGATCGGCGCTTCCATACCCCAGGTTCGCTCGCACGTCAAACTACTGCAAGGCCAGCTCCCACACGATTCTGCTGTAGAGGCAACTCCTGGTGCCTGTCCTGCTGCCTCTGGTGCCTGTCCCCTCGAAATTGCCATCACTCCCCAGGCCGCGCAGAATCTGCATATCCAAATCGGCTCGCAACTTTCCGCGAATCTTGTATTCGACAACAGCGCGGCTCTGACTCAAACGACTGTAACGCTGCCCTTACAGGTCGTTGGCATCTTTGAGCCGCTATCCCAGAATGATCCATACTGGTATGGCGCCAGCTTTGCCCGCCAGCCGCTCAGTGCCAAAGGCTCGCTCTATCCCTCGCTCGTCTCTAACCAGGCATTTATCACCATATTTGATCGGATTTCACGCCAGGTCATAAGTAAACCTGGCCTCGCAAGCGGAACTACGCTCGTCGGGCCGGTCACCCTATCCGAATACTACACGTTCGATACTTCACATATCGACATCAACAGGCTCGATGATCTGGCCAATGGCCTTAACAACGTCCTTGCCGACCTCTCCAACAAGCCTGTTGTTCCCGGCTATATCGAGAAAACCCAGTCCAACGGTCCTAGCGACCTGCTCGATAGCTATAGTAATCGCATTGACGTTGTGCGCATCCCCGTGCAGAGCGTGGCATATCTCATCGTCGGCCTCGTCCTCTTTTTTGTCAGCCTCATGACCGATCTGCTCGTAGACCGCCAATCT
Source organism: Ktedonobacteraceae bacterium (assembly GCA_035653615.1). Taxonomy (NCBI): domain Bacteria; kingdom Bacillati; phylum Chloroflexota; class Ktedonobacteria; order Ktedonobacterales; family Ktedonobacteraceae; species Ktedonobacteraceae bacterium. The sequence goes on from DASRBN010000018.1 coordinate 90,188, forward strand.
GCCGCCATCGCCATGCTGCGTAGCCGGGGAGCCAGCCACCGCCAGATTTTTAGCTCGCTCATTATTCAGAGCATCGGTGCCGGCATCATTGCCTTGCTGGTAGGACCCCTGCTCGCCATTCTATCCGCCGCACTGCTGGCGCGCCTTACCTTATCTGCCGCCGACCAGGGAGTGCTCAACCTCATCACCGCTAACCCTGTGCCGGTTGCTCTCGGCCTCTACCTCTCGGCACTCATTGCTGTAGGCGTCGCGGTCCTCGCCATGATCGTTGCCATCTATCGCGCCACGCGCCTGGACGTGCTGACCCTACGCCGCGAGGCCGCCCGCGCCAGCAATCGTCCTCTGTGGTTGCGCATGGGCGTGGATATGCTCGCCGGCGTCGTGGCACTCACCGGCTATGCCTTCTCGGTCTATATCACCAGCCCTGGCATCCTGGATGATCGCACCCGTGTCCTCATCCTACCCCCCATGACGCTTGTCGGCGCGACATTCTTACTGCTTGGTTGTACCCTGCTCTTCTTGCGCATCTTCCCATTCGTGCTAAACTTCGCCGCCAACCAGGCCGCGCGCAGCCGCAGCGCAACGCCTGTCCTTGCCCTGGCACAGATGGCCCGCGCCCCACGTCAATCATTGCGCGTCATCCTCCTGCTCGCCCTCGCCATCGCGTTCGCCATCTTTACCCTGTCGTTTAACGCTTCGCAGGCAAATCGCATCCCGCAGGTTGTGAATTACCAGGTCGGCGCCGATTTCAGCGGCACCTATCCCAGCAATGATCGCCTCGCCACGCAATCCCTGGCTCAGCAGACGTCCGCGTTCACCCACATTCCTGGCGTCACCGCTGCCTCCATTGGCTACGAATCATCCACACGCGCTTCTGAGAGCGGCGTTAACCTCTCCATGGAACTGCGCGCCGTCGATACACGCACCTTTGCCAGCACCGCCATCTGGACCGCGCAGGATTCCTCGCAATCGCTGTCCTCCTTGCTGCCCCTCTTAAAGGCGCCACCCTCACAAAATGTGCCTGCTATCGTCGATACCGCGGCCTGGAACAACCTCCATCTCTCAATCGGCTCGCCTTTCACGCTTACCGATTACAGCAATACCATCAATTTCGTCGCCGTCGCCGAGGTCAACTACATTCCTACCGTCAATGATAGCGCCCAGACCAGCGGCACCAACGATTACGTTCCCTTTGGCGGTGTGCTCGTAGACTACCAGACCTATGCCGCGGCGACTAGAGGCGCTGGTGGCGCCAATCCTATCCCCACCACAGTCTGGCTGCGTACCGCGGATGACCCCGCGTCCCTGGCAAGCGTGCGTCATGCCCTGAGTACCGGCAGTACCGCCCTTACCGGCGTCAACGACCGCCGGGCCATCACCACTGCCCTGCTCAATGACCCGCTCTACCTCGTGCTGATCGGCGTACTCGTGATCGGCTCGCTGACCGCCCTCGTGCTTGCCCTTATCGGCAACCTTACCGTCTCCTGGCTCAGCGCCCGCAGTCGTCAGATCAATTTCGCCGTCATGCGCGCCCTCGGCAGCACGCCGCCGCAGATTGCCGGCGTGTTGACATGGGAACAGAGCCTCGTCTATGCCATTGCTATCGGGCTGGGAGTCGCTTTCGGTGTTCTGCTCTCCTTCCTTGTGCTGCCAGCCTTCGTCTTTACCACCGTCACCACCAGTGGCAGCGTCAACCAGTTCAGTACCGGCGAGTTTTATGTCGTCCAGAACGTCCCGCCCATCCAGATGATTATTCCCGGCCTGCTCGTCAGTATCGCCCTTGGTATCCTGGTCGCCATCTGCCTGCTTGCCGTTGGCTTGATGGTGCGCGTCGTCTCGCGCCCATCTATCAGCATGACTCTAAGATTTAGTGAGGATTAAGTATGCCTGAACCAATCGTTCTCTGCGATAATCTTGTCAAAATCTATAAAGTAGCCGATCTCGAAGTCGTTGCCCTCCAGGGACTCGACCTCGAAGTGGTTCCCGGCGAAATGATGGCTATCGTCGGCGCATCCGGCTCCGGCAAAAGCACCCTGCTCAATATCCTCAGTGGACTCGATGTTCCCAGCGCCGGGCGTGCCATCGTCGACGGCAATGACCTTACCCGCTTGACAGAGGCCCAGCGCATCGTCTACCGCCGCTATGTCGTCGGTCATATCTGGCAGCAGAGTGGTCGCAACCTCATGCCCGAATTAAGCGCAGCCGCCAACATCGAACTGCCCCAACTGCTCGGCGGCGCTCCCGCGGGCAAACGCATCCGCAAAGCCGAAGAACTCCTCGCACTCGTCGGGCTTGCCGGCATGGGCAAAAAACGTCCCGACCAGCTCTCCGGCGGTGAACAGCAGCGTGTCGCCATCGCCGTAGCCCTCGCCAATGACCCGGTGTTGTTGCTCGCAGACGAACCCACAGGCGAACTCGACTCCGTCACTGCCGGCGAAATCTTCGCCTTGCTGCGTTCCTTGAACGAAAAACTCGGCCTCACCATCATTACCGTAACCCATGATGTCGCCATCGCTGCCGTCATGGATCGCACCATCGCCATTCGCGACGGCCGTACCAGTACCGAAACCGTGCGTCGTGAATCCCCACTCGAGGCTGCCAGCGAGTATGTCCCCGGCGCCAGCGCTATCATCGGCCTGCCCAGCGAGACACACCGCGAATCCGTTCTCATAGACCGCGTCGGACGCCTCCAGCTACCCAAAGAGGCGATTGAAACCATCCCATTCAACGGCCGTGCCGAAGTGCGCATCGTCAATGACCACGTCGAGCTATGGCCGCTCGCCGTCGAAACCAACGGCAACAACAAATCAACCGGAGATACCGTACAACCCAATCCCACGGCAAAGCCGTAGGGGCCGATTGATCGCGCCCAACCGCCGATTCATCGGCCCCTGGCAAGATCAGAGTAATAAACAAGGAGACAGTGACTGATTATGAACTTTCACGATCAAAATCGATCATCCATGTGGTTCGGGCTGTGTCATGCTGAGCGCAGCGAAGAATCGCCGGTGTCCTGGCATGGATTTCCCGGTGCTTCTCAGGTTCAGGCTATGTGATGCTGAGCGCAGCGAAGAATCGGCCGCGACGGCCCACCGAGATTCTGAGCGAAGCGAAGAATAACACGGCTAGCACCTGCTTACCGATTCTGGTTGTTAAAATTCATAATCGGCCCTGCCCGGCAACCCGATTCATTACATTCGTTAAAAAACATTGCAATAATTTCTTCTAAACAGAAGGAGCCATCTTATGGAACAGGCTATAGCAACAGCAATTGCCGAAGCACACGGAGTCAAACGTGACTTTCGTAGCGGTGGTGGCATCGTCCATGCCCTGCGTGGCATAGACCTGCGCATCCTGCCAGGAGAATTTGTAGCCCTCCGCGGGCGTTCGGGTTCCGGCAAAACCACCCTGCTCAACATCTTAATCGGCCTCGACGACCCAACCGAAGGCAAAGTCTTCATCCTTGGCCGTGACCTCTCAACATTGGATGAAACCGCCAGGGCGCACCTGCGGCGCGAAAGCATCGGCATGATGTTTCAGAACGCTCACCTCTTTCCATCGCTCACGGCTCAGGAAAATGTCGAAGTTCCCTTGCGCCTCGTTCGCATGGACCCCGAGGAGCGCACAAGACGCTCCCGCGAAGCCTTGCAGCGCGTCGGCCTTGGTGCCCGCATGCACCATCGTGGCCTCGAACTTTCCGGCGGCGAGCAGCAGCGTGTTGCTCTCGCGCGCGCCCTCGTACACAACCCGCGCTTCGTCGTCGCCGACGAACCCACCGGCAACCTCGACTCCGTCACCGGTCGTGATATCGCCAGCCTTCTGCGCAGCGTCAGTCACGACCTGCAGATAGGCATGCTTATCGCCACCCATGACGCCACCGTCGTCAATGCCGCCGACCGCGTCCTACAGATCCAGGATGGCCGCATCAGCGAAGAATAACTCGTAATGAACATCGAACAACAACAAAACATGCTCAATCCATCTCGTGGGCATAGCAAGGGCGCACCCTTGAGGTCGCTCTCCATCAGCGGCAGGCTGCTCTCCACCCGGAGCGGGTCGCCCTCCGCCGGAACAACCGGTACAATCGAGATTTCCAGGTCTACTGCTTCCAGCCTCGCTGCTGGCCCTAAACGTGACAACAATAGGCAGCAACTCTCGATCATTATCACCTTAGCCCTCTGGCAGATGCGGCAATCCTGGCGCATGCTGCTCGTCGTTGGCACCGGTATTCTGGCAGCTGTCGTACTCATTTGCATCGTCCCGCTTTACTCGCAGGTTTCCATGAGCGCCGGACTGCGCGACACCCTCGCAGCCTCCCCCACCGACTCATTCATCACCGTACACAGCGTCTCTTATCAAGTAGTCCCCTCGTCCATCCAGGACTTTCAGGGCCAGTTGACTCCCATCATGCAGCAAAATATGGGTCCGTTTCTCAAAAAATCCCCTGTTCTCTCCGTCCAGGGCCAGTTCAGCGTCAACTCGCCCACCTCCAACGAATTCATCACCTTCATCGGCACTCCCGTCGAAAATGCGCTTCCCCACGTCAAACTGCTCGCCGGTAGATTGCCCGCCCCACGAAGCTACGGCATCGAAATAGCCATCACCCAGGACGCTGCCAGCAGGCTCAACCTGCACGTAGGTTCCGCCATCAGCGTCGTCGTAAATTTCACTGTTGCGAACGACGAGCAAGCTAGCAGCTATCTTCCTCTCTACATCACCGGCATCTTCGATCTCCCGCAGTCCAACGACCCATTCTGGCATGGGCAAAACTTCCAGACCCAACCTGTCGGCGCCTATGGCATCAGCTTTCCTGCCATCGCTTCCAATGGCACACTTCTCTCCGTCTTTAACCGCTTTACTACCAATCCCACGCTCAATGGCGGCTACCTGTCCACTCCCCTGGACCTGTACTGGTACTACGATTTCGATTACGCTCGCCTCGATAGCAATAAGCTCAACGACCTGCTCAATGGCCTCAATACTGCCTTGAATCAGATGGCAGGTGCCCCTCCAAATGACCCTCCTTTTGTGACTCATACACTATCCACTGGACCTATCGACCTGCTGCAACTCTATAGCAACCGCATCAATGTCCTGCGCGTCCCGCTGGAGAGCATATCCTTGCTTATCGTCGCCCTGCTCATCTTCTTCGTCAGCCTCATGACCGACCTGCTCGTCGAGCGCCAGGCCCCTGCCATCGCTATGCTGCGCAGCCGGGGAGCCAGCCGCCGCCAGGTCTTCGCGTCAATATTTGTTCAGGGTCTCGGCCTGAGTATCATCGCTCTCATCATAGGCCCACTGCTCGCCATTCTTGCCACCTATCTGCTTGTCCAGCACGTACTTGCGCCATCAGACCAGACCGCCTTCGGCTTGATTACCGCCAGTATCGGTCCGTCGCTCTGGAACCTGCGCTGGCCCGTCCTCGGCACGATTGCCGTTGCCCTCTTCGCTATCATACTTGCCATTCTCCGTCCCGTGCGCACGGATATCCTCTCCATGCGCCGTGAATCCGCCCGTTCCACGCGCCCGCCTTTCTGGCAGCGCCTGCGCCTGGATATCGTCGCCGCCATTATTGCTCTCACCGGCTTCGGCTTCACTCTCTACATCGCCAGCCCCGGCGTCCTCGATGTCCGCTCCCGCGTTCTTATTCTCCCCACAACGGCCCTCGCCGGCACCCTCTTTCTGCTCCTCGCCTGCGTGCTGCTCTTCCTGCGTCTCTTCCCATCTCTCCTACGCGCAGCCGCGGCCCTCGCCGCCCGCGGTCGTGGCGCGACGCCCATGCTCGCGCTCGCCCATATCGCCCGTGCTCCCAGGCAAGCTATTCGCATGACCATGCTGCTTGCGTTCGCCCTCGCAATGACAATCTTCACCCTCACCTTCTCCGCCTCCCAATTGCAACGCATCCCCGATGTTACCGCCTACCAGGTCGGCTCCGACTTCAGCGGCGCCCTCGCCAGCACCATCTTCGGTGGGCCGATCGACCAGCAAGTCGCATCCTACGCCAGCATTCCCGGCGTCACCTCCGTTACCGCCGGCTACGTGCAGACCGAGAATATCTCCGCCTCCAATATCTACACTACCGTCGAACTGCGTGCCGTCAATGCCGGCTCCTACGCGAAAACCGTCATCTGGCCCCAGCAAGATTCAGACCAGCCCATCGCACCCCTCATGGCTCACCTCGTCGCGCTCAGAAACGGCGCCATCTCTAGCAACGTCGTCCCTGCCATCGTCGATGCTGCCGCCTGGCAAACCCTCCATCTCTCCACCGGCATGCATTTCTCCCTGGTGGACTTTCACGGCACCATGAACTTCGTCGCCATCGCCGAGGTCAACAACATCCCCACTATCAATGACACTACCCAGAATGTCGGCTCCGGCGACTTTACCACCGTTGGCGGCATCCTCGTCGACTTCGCCACCTACTCCACTGTTGCACGCAACATCAACAGCTCCGACATAGAAGCAAACACCATCTGGCTGCGCACGCGCGATGACTCCCGCTCGCTTGCCAGCGTCCGCAGCGCCATCAATAGCAGTTCCCTCCAACTCGACAACATCAGCGACCGCCGTGCCCTCAGCGCGAGTCTCAGCAACGACCCCCTCTACCTGGCCCTCACCGGCGTCCTCGCCATTGGCTCTATCCTTGCTCTCGTACTTGCCCTGCTCGGCAACCTCACCGTCTCCTGGCTCAGCGCCCGCAGCCGCCTCACCAACTTTGCCGTCATGCGCGCCCTCGGCAGCGCTCCACGCCAGATCGCCGCCGTCATCGGCCTCGAACAAGGTATCACCTACAGCGCCGGCCTCCTCACCGGCCTTCTCGCCGGCTTCCTCTTCTCCATCATCATCATTCCATACTTCGTCTTCACCACCATCGCCGCCAATCCCGGTCAGGCCCAGCTCACCAACGGCGAATTTTACGTCGTCCAGAACGTCCCACCCATCCAGCTCGTTATTCCTTCTCTATCGATCGTTATCGCTCTCGCCGTCCTGGTCGTCATCTGTGCCATCGCGCTCGGCATCATGCTCCGCATTGCCTCCCGCCCATCCATCGCCCAGACTCTCAGATTGAACGAGGATTAAATGCCATGCCTGAAAAAATGGGGAATCATCTCTCACCAAAAATGCTAGAATCGAGAAAAAATATGCCACACACCTATACAAAAACCTATGCCAGAAAACCGCATCCACACGGCAATAATCCATTCAACTCCACTATCACACTCTCACTCTGGCAATTGCGCCGCACCTGGCGTCTCCTGCTCCTCATCGCCGCCGGCATCCTTACCGCCGTCATCCTCGTATGTCTCGTCCCCCTCTATTCCAACGTCGCCATCAGCGCCGGCTTGCGTGATGCCCTCAAAACCGCCCCCTCCGGCCCCTACGTCATCGTGCATAGTACCGCCGCGGCACTCTCTCCATACGCCATCCAGCGAGACGAAAGCCAGATCGACGCTAAGGCTCATTTCGCCCTCGGTCAATATATCGACGGCCCGCAAGAGTTCTCCGCCCGTAACTCCTTGCCCCTCTATGAGATGCGAACTACCCGCCCCTCTGGTAAACCTATGCTGTTACCCTCACCAGACCAGGTTGCCATGCTTGGCTTCCCAATCTCTCAGGCCAGTCAGCATCTCCAGCTTGTCCAGGGACGACTTCCCCAGGATGCGGCTCAAACTATTGAGATTGCCATCACGCCCCAGAGCGCCGCTCTTCTGCACGCCACCATCGGCTCGACCATCTTCGTACAGTTCGTCTACGTCATTCCCTTGCAGAAATATCCTTTTGAACAGGCAGAAACACTCAAACTCCCGTTACACATCGTCGGCCTCTTCAAACTTCCTGTATCAGATGACCTGTTCTGGCATGGCGAAACCTTTGCCCCTGGCCAGCTCTTCAAACCTGTAGGCCCAGGCGAACCACCCGAACGCTATCCCGCGCTCGTCTCCAACCAGGCAATGCTCACCGTTATCAATCAAATGCTCCGTGCGGCTATCGCTCCTCTCGGCTCCGGCCTCACCGTTGCCGACCTCGGCATCGCATCCCCTTTCGACCTCTATACCTACTATTCCCTCGGCACCGCGCATCTTGATATTCATAGCCTCGATGACTTCAACTCGCGGCTCAAAACCATCCTCAATGACCTTTCCAACTATCCCTCCGACCCTCCTTTCTTCGATCACACCTCCGCTATCGCCCCTCTCGATGTCCTGGACGGCTATAGCAGCCGCATCACCGTCATCAGCGTCCCCCTGGATAGCCTCACCTATCTCATCGCCGGGCTCATCCTCTTCTTCGTCAGCATCATGACCGCCCTGCTCGTAGACCGCCAGAACCAGGCTATCGCTCTCCTGCGCAGTCGCGGCGCCAGTCGCCGCCAGGTCTTCGCTGCCTTGATCGTACAGAGCCTTGCCGTCGCCATCTTTGCCCTTCTTGCCGGCCCATTTCTTGCCATACTCATTGCCTCCTTCATTACCCTGCTTACCCTTGCTCCAGCAGATCGAGCCATCATTAGCCTCATAACGCAGAATCCCTTGCAGGTCGCCTGGGGATTGCGCTGGCCCGTCCTGCTCACCATCGCCGTCGCCATACTCGCCATGGCTTTCGCCATCATACGCGCAGTTCGCATCGACATGCTCGCCTTACGACGCGAAACTGCCCGTTCCACACATCAACCGTTCTGGCAGCGTATGCGTCTCGACCTCGCCGCCGCTCTCATCGCCATTATAGGCTTTGCCTTTTCGCTCTATATCACCACTCCCGGCGTTCTCGATGATCGCGTCCGCACGCTTATTTTACCGGCCACCACCGTCGCAGGCGCCCTCTTCCTCCTGCTCGCCTGCGCACTGCTCCTGCTCCGCCTCTTCCCATCCATCCTGCGTCTTGCCTCATCGCTCGCATCTCGCAGCCGCAGCGCAACCCCCATGCTCGCCCTTGCCCACATTGCGCGCTCACCGCGTCAGGCCCTCCGCATCACCACCCTGCTCGTCCTCGCCATCGCCTTCGCCACATTTACCCTCTCCTTTACCGCTTCCCAGGCGCAGCGCATCCCGGATGTCGCCGCCTACCAGGTCGGCTCCGACTTCAGCGGCGCCTTCGCCGTAGGCAGCATCGTCAGTTTTGACTCCTGGCAGCAGCAAGAAGCCCTCTACCGTCATATCCCAGGCGTCACCTCCGCCACCATCGGCTATGCTAATTTCCTTACCGCCACCGCAGGTTCCTTCAATACCTCCATCGACATACGCATCGTCAACGCCGCTACCTACGCCCAGACAACTTACTGGACATCGCAGGACTCATCACAATCGGCAACCTCCCTTATGCAGCAACTCATTGCCCATCGCTCCCTGGTGGCCTCGCAAAAAGTCGTCCCCGTCATCATCGATACCGCGACAGCCAACCAGCTCAACCTTTCAGTTGGCTCCCGCTTCACCATCAACGACCCCAACAACCCCGTCAATGCCCTCGTCGTTGCCCAGGTCACCCATATCCCAACCATCAATGACAGTCCCTATTCCTCCAGTGCCACCGATTCCAGCGCTTTTGGTGGCCTCCTTGCCGATTTCCAGAGCTACTCCGACTACTCCGCCGCCGTCAATAACCAGGGTGTTACCCCCACCAACATCTGGCTGCGCACCCGCGATGATCCCGCCTCGCTCGCCAGCGTTCGCGCCGCCCTCACCGCCGGTCCCCTCCAGCTCGTTAACCTTAGCGACCGGCGTGCCATTATCAACAGCCTCAGCAATGATCCGCTCTATCTCACCCTCATCGTCGTGTTGTACCTCGGCGTGGCAACCGTCGTCCTGCTTGCCCTCGTTGGCAACCTCGCCCTCGCCTGGCAAAGCGCGCGCAGCCGCCTGCCAGACTTCATCATCCTGCGTGCCCTCGGCAGCACCCCACGCGAAATCGCCGCTCTCCTCACCTGCGAGCAATCCATCATCTATATAGTATCTATTGTCCTTGGCATCGCCACCGGCCTCATCTTCTCCGCCATCGTCCTGCCCAGGCTCGTCTTTACCACCGTCCTCAACACAAGCGGCAGCCAGCCCATCAGCACAACACAGTTCTTCATCCTGCAGGATGCTCCACCCGTCCGCATCGTTCTGCCTTATGCCCTGCTGGCCATCACTCTCGGCCTGCTGATCCTCATCTGTCTCATCGCCCTGGGCGCTATGCTTCGCGTCGCCTTTCGTCCGGCAGTCCACCAACTGTTGCGCGTCAGCGAAGATTAAATTCCGGTTGATCTGCCGGAAGATGCGTCCGGCAGATCAACCGGAATTTAATCTTCGCTGAGTAGTTCTTCTTTAGAATCCATTTCCAGGTCCCAGACGAGTTCTCGTGCTTCGGCAATTTCTATTGAAAGCAATTCTGCTAACTTTCCGAGGGAAATCTTCTCCCGTCGATAGGCTTCAAGCACGAGGTAAATGTAGCGTGGGGAATAATTCTGTACCGGCCTATCCTCATGAACGATCTCGTCTTCATTGACTAACCCGAATGCTTGCGCAAGCCGGCGAGGACGCCCCCCTTCCGGGAATAATCTCCCCTCCTCCATTGTTATCTCTTTCGAAGCTACCTTTGTCCCAATTCCACGAATTTTATTCGTTTTTGGGAAAATTACCCCAAAAACTCTTGACATCTCTTGAACAAGGTAGTATACTTCATCCTGTACGAGTGTCTGTTCAGTATCCGGTGAAAATATCAAACGATACATGACACAGTGATAGGCAAAGAAAAACGAAACACGAATTTGGCCATAGAACAACATTCCCCGACACCAACGTAAGGGTACTACATGCATAAGGGTTCACCGCCTCCTCTCACACAGCTTAACCAACAGGCTATGTCGATTGGCGGCTGGTCTATGTTGATCTGCACAGGCTATCACGCTGCAACCATTAAAGCGTAAGCACGGGAAGACCCATGTATGGGAAGGGAGCGTGGGAACTTCCAGCATGTTCCCTATTTCCGGGTTCTTAACATGTTGCAAGGCTTCACCGGTTTGCGCCGACGGTGATTATGAACATCGATCACCCCTTTCTTTAGTGAAGCCTTTTAACAACATGGACCGTCCATTTATCGTGGGAGCGTACCCTGCTGGTCGCCCGTTGCCGGAACGGAAATAATGCGCAACCTCCGTAGGGACAGCGCTTTGTGCCTGTCCTCGCCGGGCGCCCTGACAATAGTACCACCCTGTGGGAATTTGCCAGCATGTTTTGGTATTATAGATTGGGCAATCGTCTTTGTATTCTACCGTGGGGTCGTGTTTGTGGGAGGATCAAAAATAGATCGTACACGTAGCACAAGTCTCAAGTAACCGCATTGCGAACGCACAGTTGGCGCGGCTAGCGGTTACTTTTCTTGTCATAGTGCAATTATCTTTTATACGTTTTCTCGTTTCATGGTTCGGGTAATCACCCGCCTCAATCAATCCCGGCCTACCACCGTGGGCCATTCTGTGAGAGGAGAACTTTACCTATGTCCGTTACTACCAGGGCAGTCACGCTGCCGGAGCGCGTCTCATTCGCGCGCATTCCCGACATCCGCCCCATGCCCGGCCTGATCCAGATTCAGCTTGATTCCTTTGAATGGTTTAAGAAAGAAGGTCTGCGCGAACTCTTTGACGAAATCTCTCCTATTGAAGACTTTACCGGCAAAAATCTGAAACTCGAATTTATCGTCCCACCCGAGCCTTTCGGTAAGCCCAAATATACTGAGGACGAGTGCCGCGACCGCGACGCCACCTACAATGCGCCGCTCACCGTCAAGGCCCGCCTCACCAATAAAGAAACCGGCGAAATCATCGAGAAGGACATCTTCATGGGGGACTTTCCCCTCATGACCAAACAGGGTACCTTCATCATCAATGGCGCTGAGCGCGTCGTTGTCAGCCAGCTCGTTCGCTCCCCCGGCGTCTACTTCACCGCCGACGAGGATGCCACGACTGGCCGTAAGCTCTATGCTGCCAAACTCATCCCTGGCCGCGGCGCCTGGCTTGAGTTCGAAACCAGCAACAAAAACTTGCTCACCGTCAAAATCGACCGCAAGCGCAAGCTGCCGGTCACAACCCTGCTGCGCGCCATCGCCTCCCTCGCTAAAGAGCAGTGGTATGGCGAACAGTTGGACCTCACCAGCGATCAGGGCATCCTCGACGCCTTCCGCGATGTGGATACCGATCCTAATGTGCGCTACATCCAGGCCACGCTCGACCGCGATCCCGTCAAACGCGAGGACGAGGCCCTGCTCGAACTCTATAAAAAAATGCGCCCCGGCGATCCGGCCACCATTGACAACGCCCGCGCGCTGGTCAAGAACATGTTCTTTAACGGTCGTCGCTACGACCTCGGCAGCGTCGGACGCTATAAGCTCAATCGCAAGCTCGATCTCTCGGTGCCGCAGAGCCACCGCATCCTTACCCAGGATGACCTGGTCAACATCATTCGTCGCCTGGTGCAGTTGAACAACGGCCATGGCCGCAAAGATGACATCGACCACCTCGGCAACCGCCGCGTGCGCTGCGTCGGCGAACTGATTCAAAGCCAGTTCCGCGTTGGCCTGCTGCGTATGGAGCGCGTCGTGAAAGAGCGCATGAGCATCCAGGAGCCAGGACAGGCCACGCCCAACGCGCTCATCAATATCCGGCCCGTCGTCGCCGCTATGAAGGAATTCTTCGGCGGCAGCCAGCTCTCGCAGTTTATGGATCAGACCAACGCCCTGGCGGAAATCGGTCATAAGCGCCGTCTCTCCGCCCTTGGCCCCGGTGGTCTCTCCCGCGAGCGCGCCGGTTTCGATGTCCGTGACGTGCATCGCTCGCACTATGGTCGCATCTGTCCTATCGAGACGCCTGAAGGCCCCAATATCGGCCTCATCGGCAACCTCGCAACCTATGGTCAGATCAACCCCTACGGCTTCATCGAAACGCCGTATCGCAAGGTCTATAAACGCCTGCGGGCCGATGACCCGGCCTTGATCGGTCGCGAATTCCGTGGCGTCATCGGACACGAAAACGAAGATGTCAAAACTCCCGATGGCGAAGTCATCATACCGGCTCGCACTCGCCCCCGCATCGACGAGCGCCTGTTCGCTCGCCTGCAGGAAGCAGTAGGCAGCGCCGAAGTGCGTATCAAACCTTTCGTCACGCACGAAGTCGATTATCGCACCGCCGACGACGAAGAAAATTTCTGGATCGCTCAGGCCAACGCCAGGCTGACTGATAACGGCGAATTCGTCGAAGAGCGCGTCCTCGCCCGTTACCAGGGTGACTTCGTCATGGACAGCGCCGACAAAATGGACTACATGGATGTCAGCCCGCGCCAGACCGTCAGTGTCGCTACCGCGCTCATCCCGTTCCTGGAGCATGACGACGTAAACCGCGCGCTTATGGGCGCCAACATGCAGCGCCAGGCAGTACCGCTGCTGCGCCCGCAGTCGCCCATTTGCGGCACCGGCATCGAACGCCAGGTCGCCATCGACTCCGGCCAGGTCGCCGTCAGCGATGTTGACGGTGAGGTCGTCAGCGCCACTGCTCGCCAGATTCAGATCATCGACGAAGAGGGCGAATTGCATACCTATCGCCTGCGCAAATTTGTGCGGTCCAACGCCGGAACCTGCATCAACCAGCGTCCCATCGTGCGCAAGGGTGACTACGTGAGAGCAGGCGAGGTCATCGCCGACGGCTCATCCACAGAACTGGGTGAACTCGCCCTCGGCCAGAACATCCTCGTCGCATTCATGAGTTGGGAAGGTGGCAACTTCGAAGACGCCATCCTCATCAGCGAACGTATCGTGCGTGAAGATCTCTTCACCTCGATCCATATAGAAAAGTACGAAATCGACGCTCGCGACACCAAGCTCGGTCCCGAAGAAATCACCCGCGACATACCCAACGTCGGTGAAGAGGGACTGCGCAACCTCGACGAGCGCGGCATCATCTATGTCGGCGCCGAAGTCGGCCCGCAGGACATCCTCGTCGGCAAAATCACGCCCAAAGGCGAGACCGAACTGACCGCCGAAGAAAAACTGCTGCGCGCCATCTTCGGTGAAAAAGCGCGTGAAGTCAAAGACACCTCATTGCGCGTGCCACACGGCGAGCGCGGCAAAGTCGTCGAGGTCAAAGTCTTCTCGCGTGATGCTGGCGACGAACTGCCGCCAGGTGTCAACCAGCTTGTGCGCGTCAGCATTGCCCAGAAGCGCAAGATCGGCGCCGGCGACAAAATGGCCGGTCGCCACGGTAACAAAGGCGTCATCTCACGCGTGTTACCCATGGAAGATATGCCGTTCCTGCCAGATGGCACGCCGGTCGATATCATTCTGAACCCGTTGGGCGTGCCTCACCGCATGAACATCGGCCAGATCATGGAAACGCACCTGGGCTGGGCCGCTCACGAACTCGGCTTCAAGATCGCCACTCCCGTCTTCGACGGAGCCAGCGAAGAGGACATCGAAGAAGTACTCATGCGCGCGGGCCTGCCCGCCACCGGCAAAGTGCAGTTGTTCGATGGGCGCACCGGCGAGCCGTTCGATAACCCGATTACCGTCGGCTACACCTACATGCTCAAGCTGGCGCACCTCGTCGAAGATAAGGTGCATGCCCGCTCGACCGGCCCATACAGCCTCATCACCCAGCAGCCGCTCGGTGGTAAAGCACAGTTCGGCGGCCAGCGCTTCGGCGAAATGGAAGTCTGGGCGTTGGAAGCCTATGGCGCCGCCAACATCCTGCAAGAAATCCTGACCGTCAAATCCGACGATGTCGTAGGCCGTGTCAAAACCTACGAAGCCATCGTCAAAGGCGAAAACATCATGGAACCGGGCGTGCCCGAATCCTTTAAAGTCTTAGTAAAAGAGTTACAGAGCCTCGGCATCAATGTCGAAGTCCTCAACGAAGACGAGCAAAAAATTCAATTCGTCGAAGACACCTCCAACGATGTCATGCCCGAACTCGGCATCAATCTATCCGGTTTCGAAGGAGATCAATAAAAAAGGAGTAACTGATGCTTGAAGTAAACGATTTTAACGCAATACGTATCAGCCTGGCCAGCCCGGACCAGATCCGCAGTTGGAGCTATGGCGAAGTCACGAAACCGGAAACCATCAACTACCGCACGCTGAAGCCGGAAAAAGATGGCCTCTTCTGCGAGCGCATCTTCGGTCCCACCAAGGACTGGGAGTGCTACTGCGGCAAATACAAGCGCGTGCGCTTTAAAGGCATCGTCTGCGACAAGTGCGGCGTAGAAGTTGCCCGCTCAAAGGTGCGTCGCGAGCGCATGGGCCATATCGAACTCGCCTCCCCCGTCAGCCACATCTGGTACTTCAAGGGGACGCCGAGCCGCATCGGTCTCTTGCTCGACCTCTCGCCGCGTAACCTGGAGCGCATCCTCTACTTCGCCCTCTACGTCGTGACGCACATCGACGAAGAGGCGCGCCAGCAGGAATTGATGCGCCTGGACGAGGAACTTATGAACCTCGAACAGAACCTCGACGAACAGGTCGTCGAACGCGTCGATAGCTTGAAAGAAAAGCGCGAAGGTGATATCCTCGATGCCAGGAATCGCATCGCCGATGCCCTGCACGAGATCGAGGCCCGCCGCGAGCAGGAGTTGGAAGCCGCTCGCCAGGCCGAAATCGACACACGGGCGCTGCTGCGTGAATATATGGGCCAGGAAGCCGACGACGATATCGTCTTTGAACCAACCGACCGCGTCATCGTCAAAGCCGGCGATGTCGTCGCGCCCAGAGACCTGGAAATCCTGGAGCGCGTGGCCGAAACATCGCGCAACGATATCGCCGAAAATGCCCGCCGCGAGCTTGAAGAGATGCGCGCGCAGGTAGATCAAGAGGCCGAGCGCGTTCGCCTGGACTACCAGGGACAGATCGACAACGTGCAGACGCAACTCGAATCCCAGCGCACCGATAGACGCCAGCGCCTCGAACAGCTGCGCCGCGACCTGGAAGGCCTGAAAAAGATGGACCTGCTCCAGGAAAATCGCTATCGCGAGCTGCGCGACTCCTTTGGCTCCCACGTCTTCCGTGCGGGTATGGGAGCTGAGGCCGTGCGCGAGCTGATCGCCAGCATCGACCTGGACAAACTGGCCGCCGACCTGCGCCACGAGATCAGCTCAACCGTTGGTCAGCGCCGCAAAAAGGCCACCAAGCGCCTGAAAGTCGTCGAGGCTTTCCGCAAATCCGGCACCTCGCCGGAGTGGATGATCCTCACGGTCTTGCCGGTGCTGCCGCCCGACCTGCGCCCCATGGTACAGCTCGACGGTGGCCGCTTCGCCACATCCGACCTCAACGACCTGTACCGGCGCGTCATTAACCGCAACAACCGCCTGAAGAGGTTGCTCGAACTGGGCGCGCCTGAAATCATCATCCGCAACGAGAAGCGCATGCTGCAAGAAGCATGTGATGCGCTGATCGACAACGGTCGCCGTGGTCGCGCCGTCGCCGGTTCCGGCAACCACAAGCTCAAGAGCCTGTCCGACATGCTCAAGGGTAAGCAGGGCCGCTTCCGCCAGAACCTCCTCGGTAAGCGCGTCGACTACTCTGGCCGTTCGGTCATCGTGGTTGGCCCCGACTTGAAGTTGCACCAGTGCGGCCTGCCCAAGAAGATGGCTCTGGAGCTCTTCAAGCCGTTCGTCATGCGCAAGCTGGTGGAGCAGAACTTCGCCCACAATATCAAGAGCGCGAAGCGCTTCGTTGAGCGTGTCAAGCCGGAAGTATGGGACGTACTCGAAGAGGTCATTAAAGACCATCCCGTCCTGCTGAACCGCGCGCCAACGCTGCACCGCCTGGGCATTCAGGCGTTCGAGGCAGTGCTGGTCGAGGGCAGCGCCATCCAGTTGCACCCGCTCGTCTGTTCAGCTTTCAACGCTGACTTCGATGGTGACCAGATGGCCGTACACGTTCCGCTGTCCGACAAGGCCCAGGATGAGGCCCGCAGGTTCATGCTCTCAACACGCAACCTGCTCTCACCGGCGACCGGCGAGCCATCCATCGGCGCCAGCCAGGACATGGTACTTGGCTGCTTCTACCTGACACAGGATCGTCCCGCCAAGAAAGGCGAAGGACGTGTCTTCACCAACACGACCGAAGCCATGCTGGCCTACCAGCACGGCGTCATCGATCTACAGGCCCTTATCAAAGTGCGCCTGGGCGATGTAGATGTCTACGATGAGCCACCACCGGCTAAGGCCACCATATCGGCCAATGGCAAGCTCGTGACTACCACCGTCGGGCGTATCATCCTGAACGAGGCCCTGCCGGAGCGCCTGCGCTTCAAGAACTATGCTATGAAAAAGGAGAACTTGAGGCAGCTCATCGGCGAGTGCTTCAAGGAGTATGGACGCGTCAAAACCGCCGAACTGGCCGACGAAATCAAGCGCCTCGGTTTCTCCTATGCCACTAAGTGTGGCGTCACCATCGCCATCAGCGATGTCAAGGTGCCAACCGGTAAGCAAGAGGAACTGGCTAAGGCCGATGCCAAGATCGCCGAACTGGAAGAGCAGTATCGTGAAGGTCTGATCACCGACAACGAGAAATACCAGCAAACGGTCGATGCCTGGAACGAGGCGACCGAAAACGTGACCAAAATGGTTGAGGCAACCCTTGACCCATACGGCTCGATCTATACCATCGCCAAGTCAGGCGCAACCAAGGCAAAGTTCCAGCAGATCCGCCAGTTGTCAGGCATGCGTGGCTTGATGGCAAGCCCATCAGGTAAGATCATCGATATTCCAATTCGTGGCAACTTCCGCGAAGGCTTGAGCGTACTCGAGTACTTCATCAGTAGCCACGGCGCTCGTAAGGGTCTGGCCGATACCGCCCTGCGTACCGCGGAATCCGGTTACCTGACCCGCCGCTTGATCGATGTGGCCCAGGATGTCATCGTCACCGAGGAAGATTGCGGCTCTACCGAAGGTATTCTGATTACGGATGAGGACAGCAAAGATATGATGCTGCCCGATATGCGTGATCGCCTGAAGGGTCGCGTGCTCCTCGAGGCCATCCCCGGCATTGACAACGTGGAACCAGGCGACGAACTGACCGAAGAAATCGTTGAAGATATCATCAACGCCGGTATCAAGGCCGTGCGCGTCCGCTCGGTACTCGGCTGTCTCGCTCGCAAGGGCGTCTGCCGCAAGTGCTATGGCCGGGACCTTGCCGCCAACTCGCTGGTCAGTCTTGGCGCGGCAGTCGGTATCATCGCCGCGCAGTCCATTGGCGAACCGGGCACGCAGTTGACCATGCGTACCTTCCACACCGGTGGTATCGCGGGCGCGCAGGGTGACATCACCCAGGGCTTGCCGCGCGTCGAAGAACTGTTCGAGGCTCGCGTCCCCAAGGACAAGGCCGAAATCAGCGAAATCGACGGCGTGGTCGAGATCATCAAAGACGAGAATACGAACGCACGCACAGTACGCGTCGTATCCACCAACGTCTTCTTCGACGAATATCCACTGCCCTCTGGCAGCGATGTACTCGTCGCTGATAAGGATCATGTACACAAGGATCAAACTATTGCTCTGATGCCGGCTGAAGATGGCAACGAGCCGCAGAAAGTAGATGCTCGCACCGAGGGCGAGGTAATCATCAATGCCGAAGGCATGCTGACCATCCGCTTCGAGGAGCGAGAAGAGCGCTCGTATCCCGTTCCGGCAGCACGCAACATTACGGTGACATCTGGCCAGAAGATTTATGCTGGCACGCCCATCACCGCCGGCCAGCGCGATCCCCAGGATGTCCTGCGCATCCAGGGTCCTGCAGCCGTCCAGATGTACTTGATCAAAGAAGTACAGCGCGTCTATCGTAATACCGGCGTCTATATCAACGACAAACATATTGAGGTCATTGTCCGTCAGATGCTTCGTCGCGTGCGTGTAGAGGAAACCGGCGATACCGATATGCTGCCGAACGACCTGGTCGATCGCTTCGTCTACGCGGATACCAATGCCCGCGTGCTGGCGGAAGGTGGAGAACCCGCCACGGCCCAGACCGTTCTGCTCGGTATCACCAAGGCTTCGCTCAACACCGATAGCTTCCTCGCCGCCGCGTCCTTCATCGAGACGACGAAAGTGTTGACAGAGGCGGCAATTGAGGGCCAGACCGATCACCTGACCGGCCTCAAAGAAAACGTGATCATTGGTAAGCTCATCCCGGCAGGCTCCGGCATCGCCCAGCGACGCCGCGAGCAGATCGCGCGCCAGCAGGCAGCTGCCGCGCGACTGGCCGCCCAGGCTACCCCGGTCGCCAGTGTTGCGGCAGGCGGTAGCAATGGAGCCGGTACTCTTGGCCTGACACTTGACAGCCTCGAAGATGAGTGATATCATAAGGTTCTGCAAACAAGTGATAATGGGCGCGGTGAACTCCGCGCCCTGTTCTAAGTGTCGGGCACAGCAATGCGCCCGGTTATCATTCTAAAAAATAAGCATAGGGAGAAATTATCCATTGCCGACGATCAATCAATTGATCCGTAAGGGCCGCTCGCAAAAGAAGGAAAAAGTCAAGGCCCCGGCGCTGCTGTACTCCTACAACGCGCTGAAAAACCGGACTTCGCGCCTGAAAGGCTCGCCTCAGAAACGTGGCGTTTGCACTCAGGTGCGTACCATGACGCCCAAAAAGCCGAACTCGGCAATGCGCAAAATTGCCCGCGTTCGCTTAAGCAACCAGATGGAAGTGACGGCCTACATCCCTGGTGAAGGGCACAATTTACAGGAACACTCCGTCGTCCTCATCCGTGGTGGCCGCGTGAAAGATTTGCCTAGCGTCCGCTATCACATCGTCCGCGGTACTCTGGATAGCGATGGAGTCGCAAAACGCCGTCGTGGCCGCTCCAAATATGGAGCCAAACGGCCAAAACCCGGACAGGCCGCCGCCGCTAAGGGCGGTAGGAAGTAAAATGTGGTAGGCGAAATACAGCGTCTACCCGAACGATACCACCTGAACGCCTCAGGTAGGTCGGCAAATCGGAATCATCAGAGAGGCGAAAGCTTAACATCAATATTCGCCTCTTCTTGATGAGTGTCGAGTGTCCTCCTGTGTATCGATCTTACCTTCTTCTGTGTCTTAAAGAAGGTACTGCACGCTGGATAGGCACTCGCGCCAGGCGTCCGCGTAGAGATTGTTGCGCGCCGGTTGACCACAGGGTCTCCGGTCCCAGACAATCTAGCGACGCCTTTTGTGGTGTTTACGGACTGAGAGAGCTTGCAAGAGAAACGACTCAAGCAATAAGGAAGGCAGGCAGACTTTGCCAAGACGTAAAAAAGTGGTGCGGCGGCCAGACGTGCCGGACGCAAAATTTAAGAGCCGGAACGTATCCCGTTTCATTGGTAAGTTAATGTTGGATGGAAAACGCAGCCTTGCCGAGCGTATCCTCTATGATGCTTTCGATACGATTGAGGCGCGGCAGAAGCGTCCCCCGCTTGATGTGTTCGAGCAGGCGCTCAAAAATGCCACGCCCACCCTGGAAGTAAAACCCCGCCGCGTCGGTGGCTCAACCTACCAGGTTCCCGTAGATATTCGTAGAGAGCGCGGCAACGCACTCGCTATGCGCTGGCTCATTCGCTCAGCACGTTCGCGTACCGGCAAAAGCATGGCGGAAAAGCTCGCCAGCGAACTCATGGACGCTGCCGCCGGGCAAGGCGCAACTATTAAGAAGCGTGAGGAGACGCACAAAATGGCCGAAAGTAATAAGGCTTTCGCCCATTACCGTTGGTAACTATACATGTCAAGAGAATTTCCACTCGAAAAAACCAGAAATATTGGTATTATAGCTCATATTGATGCCGGTAAGACGACCACGACCGAGCGCATCCTCTTCTATACGAAGAAGATTCACCGTATGGGTGAGGTTCATGAGGGCGCTGCCACCATGGACTGGATGCCCCAGGAGCAGGAGCGCGGTATTACCATCACGTCCGCCGCTACCACCTGCTTCTGGCTCGATCATCGCATCAACATCATCGACACCCCCGGCCACGTCGATTTTACCGCCGAGGTCGAGCGCTCTCTACGTGTGCTCGATGGTGGCGTTGTGGTGTTTGATGCCGTCGCCGGCGTCGAACCACAATCTGAAACCGTATGGCGCCAGGCGAATAAGTATAACGTCCCTCGTATCTGCTTCGTGAATAAAATGGACCGCGTTGGTGCCGATTTCTGGCGCACGGTGGAAATGATCCGTGAGCGCCTTGGCGCCGTACCGGTCCCGATCCAGATACCGGTGGGGCAAGAAAGCAGCTTTAAAGGTTTTATAGATCTCATTGAGCAGCAGGCCGTTATCTTTACGGATGACCTGGGCACAAAATCCGAGCATACGCAGGTTCCAACAAGCATGGAGTCCGAGGTCGCGCAGCATCGGGAATTTCTGATCGAGCGTGTGGCCGAAACAGATGAGGAGTTGACCCTCAAGTATCTTGAGGGCGAGCCGATTACGAAAGAGGAGTTAATCGCGGCACTACGTCGCGCTACCATCGCTGGCACTCTGGTGCCGGTGCTTTGTGGCTCAGCCTTGAAGAACAAGGGCGTGCAGGCAATGCTGGATGCCGTCATTGCCTATCTTCCTTCTCCTCTCGATATCCCTGCTCCTACCGGCATCGATCCCGATACCGGTCAGGTCGTTACTCGCGAAGTAAGCGACGACGCACCTTTCAGCGCCCTCGCGTTCAAGATCGTCTCAGATCCTTTCGTTGGACGCCTGGCCTACTTGCGCGTCTATTCCGGCACCCTCACAAAAGGTGCCGCCGTCCAGAATAGTACCAAGGACAAAACCGAACGTATCGGACGACTGCTGCGTATGCACGCCAATCACCGCGAGGATATCGATGAAATCCGCGCCGGTGATATCTGTGCCGCCGTTGGACTGCGCAATACCTTTACCGGCGATACCTTGTGCGCCGCGCAAGCCCCTATTATCCTGGAAGCGATCAGTTTCCCGGAGCCGGTCATTGAAATCGCTATCGAACCGAAGACACGCGCGGACCAGGATAAAATGGCAATTGCCTTGAATAAATTGGCGGAAGAAGACCCCACATTCCAGTTGCGTACCGATGTGGAAACCGGCCAGACGATCATCCGCGGTATGGGTGAACTGCACCTCGAAGTGATTGTTGATCGCCTGTTCCGCGAATTCAAGGTCGAGGCAAATGTGGGCCGCCCGCAGGTCGCCTATCGAGAGACCATCACGCGCGAAGCCCAGGCTCAAGGCAAACATGTCCGTCAGACTGGCGGCCATGGCCAATACGGTGACGTATGGATCCGCGTGGCCCCCAACGAGCGTGGCAAGGGCTTTGAGTTCATCAATGCCATCGTCGGCGGCGTGATACCCAAGGAATATATCAAACCTGTTGAAAATGGTATTCGCGAGACATTGGAAAATGGTATAATTGCCGGCTATCCAATGATCGATGTGAAAGCCACACTGTATGATGGGTCATACCACGAGGTTGACTCAAGTGAAATGGCCTTCAAGACCGCCGGTTCGCTGGCAATCAAAGAGGCCGTTCGCAAAGCAGCTCCAATCCTACTTGAACCGGTGATGTTGGTAGAGGTAACCACTTCAGAAGAATTCTATGGTGACGTAATTGGTGATCTCAATCGTCGCCGTGGAACTATCCTGGGTATGGATAATCGAGGATCAATGGTGGTAGTGCGAGGCCATGTTCCCCTCGCCGAAATGTTCGGCTACGTGAATGACCTCCGTTCAATGACCAGCGGTCGCGCCAACTATTCGATGGAGTTTGCACACTACGATCCGGTGCCGCGAGGCATCGGCGATACAATTATCGCCAAAGCGACTCGCTAAAGCGCACCGCGATAACAACGTTTGATGAAATAAACCGGCAACAGACGGATAAATCGACGATGGGTGCGATCAACCGTCCCATAGGGTCGTAGGCCCCGATTGATCGCGGGCAGCGCCGATTTATCGGCCCCCGGCGGAATTACCTGATAATTTCGTCAAAATCGACTATTCGGCCCTACCCGGTGCCGAAATCAGAGGCACGGCCTACCGGGTATCGTACTGCTATCTTTTAAAGTTTGTCCAGCATGCAGACTGGATGAGGAGTAAAGACAAAGAGTGTGCTGTCGCAAAGGTGCAACCTCTGAGCACAGATGCACTGAGCACAATGGAGGATGACAAACTCTTATGGCAAAGAAGAAATTTGAGCGAACGAAACCGCATGTGAACGTGGGCACCATCGGCCATATCGACCATGGCAAGACGACCTTGACGGCGGCGATCACCAAAGTGCTGGCCAAAGCCAACGCCGCCAACAAGTACATCGCTTTCGACCAGATCGACAAAGCGCCCGAGGAGCGCGAGCGCGGCATCACGATTGCCATTGCCCACGTCGAATATGAGACCGAGAAACGCCACTACGCGCACGTGGACTGCCCAGGACATGCCGACTACATCAAGAAC